>CAIXXP010000118.1 GCA_903923465.1 uncultured Sphingomonadales bacterium
TGCCGACATGCAGCGATGGCGCCGTGGCATCGAAACCAATATAGCCCGGAATGATGCCCTTGGCTGCCAGCGCGTCGAGGCCGGCGGCATCGGTGGACTGGTGGATATAGCCGCGCTCGGCTAGGGCAAGCATCAGGGACGATTGGTATTGAGTCATGGCGGGCCTCTTGTGGAAGCGGCGCGCCTAACATGAAAGCTTGCGCCTTTGGGAAATTTTTCGCTGGTTTGCCACCCACAGACCCCCGCGCTGGCGGTGCGGCGGGTCGATGTGAGCTGGACACTGTTGCCCAAACCTTCGAGCTCTGGCCAACTGATGCTGCGCTGGAAGGTGGAGGGCGCCGGCAAGCTGGTGGCGCCGCCCTTTGCCGGCAAGGGGCGGGCCGACAATCTGTGGCAGCACTCATGCTTCGAGTTGTTTCTGAAGGGTGCGGGTGCCGCCTACGACGAGTTCAACTTCTCGCCATCCGAGCGGTGGGCCGCCTATGCCTTTCGCAGCTATCGCGAGGGGGCGGGGCATCTGGCGCTGGACGAGGCCCCCGCCATTTCCAGCGCGATGGGCACGGACCTTTATACCTTTACGGTGATGCTGAGCGCCGAGGCGCTGGCGGGCATGGGCCATGCGGGGATTTCGGCGGTGATCGAGGAGAAGGGCGGGCATAAAAGCTATTGGGCGCTGGCGCATGTGCCCGGCGATCCGGATTTCCACCGCGCCGAGTGCTTCACCATTGCCATTGCGGAGGACGGGCGCGCATGAGCATCGCCTTTGGTATCGACCGCCTGCTGGCGGACCCCGGGCTGCGTGCACCGCTGAAGGGCCGGCGCGTGGCGCTGGTGGCGCATCCGGCCTCGGTGACGGCGGGGCTGGTGCATTCGCTGGACGCGCTGGCCGCCTGCCCGGATGTGCGCCTGACCGCTGCCTTTGGCCCCCAGCACGGGCTGAAGGGCGACAAGCAGGACAATATGGTGGAGACGGCCAACGAGCTGGACCAGACCCACGGCATCCCCATCTTCAGCCTCTATGGCGAGGTGCGGCGGCCGACGCCGGCGATGATGGACAGCGCCGATGTGTTCCTGTTCGACCTGCAGGATCTGGGCTGCCGGATATATACTTTCATGACCACCCTGCTGTACCTGCTGCAGGCCGCCGCCGGGACCGGCAAGAGCGTGTGGGTGCTGGACCGGCCCAACCCCGCCGGGCGTCCGGTGGAGGGCACGCTGCTGCTGCCGGGCGCGGAAAGCTTCGTCGGCGCCGGGCCCATGCCGATGCGCCACGGCCTGACGCTGGGCGAGATGGGGCACTGGTTCATCCGCCACTTCCGCCTGGATGTGGATTACCGGGTGATCGCGATGGAGGGCTGGGAGCCGGAAGGGCCGGGATATGGCCAAGGTGGCTGGGGGTGGCCCGATAGCCGCATCTGGATCAACCCCAGCCCCAATGCGGCGAACCTCAACATGGCCCGCGCCTATGCCGGAACGGTGATGCTGGAGGGGACCACCCTGTCGGAAGGGCGGGGCACCACCCGCCCGCTGGAGGTGCTGTTCGGCGCGCCCGACGTCGACGCCGGGGCCGTGCTGACCGAGATGCGCGCGCTGGCGCCAGAATGGCTGGCTGGTTGCGCCATCCGCCCCTGCTGGTTCGAGCCAACCTTCCACAAGCATGTCGGCAAACTGTGCTCGGGGCTGATGATCCATGCCGAGGGTGGATTCTACGATCACCACGCCTTTCGGCCCTGGCGGCTGCAGGCGCTGGCCTTCAAGGCGATCCGACGGCTGTATCCGGATTATCCGTTGTGGCGCGATTTTCCCTATGAGTATGTGTTCGAAAGGCTGGCGATCGATGTGATCAACGGCGGGCCGGCGTTGCGGGAATGGGTGGATGACGCCGGCGCGCGGCCGGGCGATCTGGAGGCGCTGGCCGGGGCGGATGAGCAGTTTTGGCGGGAGGAAAGCCCGGGGTTTTGGTTGTATTGAAGGTGAAAGGGGAAGTCTTGGGGCTGGCCCCTGCTATCTTCCCCTTTCACTTCACCCCTTCAACCAGCCCCTCATCGCCAAACAGCGCCGAGGTCATCGACAGCGCGCCTTCCACCTTGTCGTTGAACAGCGCCACGCCATCGCCGGGCAGGCGCGCGCCGGCGGCGTAGAGCAGGGGCAGGTAGTGCTCGCCGCTGTTGACGGCCAACTGGGCTGCTTCGTCGTCCGGCGCGAAGTGGGTGAGGGCGGCGGTGTCGCCCGTCAGCAGGGCGGTGTTGATCCGGTCTTGGAAGTCGCGCGCCCAGGCCGGCAACGTGCCGACCACCTGGCGATAGACCGCGAGGTTGTGGACGACATTGCCGCTGGCGACGATCAGCACGCCCTCGTCGCGCAAGGGGGCCAGCCGTTTAGCGAGCGCGAGGTGTTCCGCCGGTGACAGGGAGCGGTCGAGGCTCATCGCCACGGTGGGGATGTCGCTGGTGCTGAGCAAGGGCAGTATTACGCCGTAGACGCCGTGATCGAAGCCCCAGCCATCGTCGCCTTCAACGCGGCCCTCGCCGGCCAGCGCGATGATCCGCTGCACCAGCCAGTCGGCGCCCGAGGCCGGGTAGGTCACGGCGTAAAGCTCTGGCGGAAAGCCGCGGAAATCGTGGATGGTGCGCGGGGCCTCGCCGGTGGTGAGGTGGGTGCGGCCACGGGTTTCCCAATGGGCGGTGATACACAGAATGGCGCGCGGGCGGGGCAGGGTGGCCAGCAGCCTTTCGCCCACGGCCGCCATCGCCCGGCGCTCCGGGCTGTCGGTTATCACTGCCATCGGCGAGCCGTGGCCGAGGAACAGGGTGGGCAGGCGCCCGGTGACTTGAGGGGTCACGTCGGGGGCCATTTCGGGGCTCATTGCGGTGGTCATTGGGGGGGCCTCGTCATGCTGATGCATATGGGGACTGGCCCGGGCGGCGCAACCCTCGCAAACCACCGCCCGGCCGAGCCGGGCGTTCCGCCAAAGCGCCCGTCCGGGCCGGAACAGCAGCGCGGTCAGTGCTTCTTGCGGGTCAACTCGCGCATGGCGCCATCCAGCCCGCCCAGCGTCAGCGGGTACATGTTGTCGCTCACCAGTTCGCGCACCAGCTTGGTGGAGGCCGAGTAGTGCCACTGGTTTTCGGGCGTGGGGTTCAGCCACACGGTGGCGGGATAGGTGTTGGCCACGCGCTGCAGCCAGACCATGCCGGCCTCTGGGTTGAAATGCTCGACCGATCCGCCGGCGTGGGTCAGCTCGTACGGGCTCATCGCCGCATCGCCGACGAAGACCACCTTGTAGTCGTGGCCGTATTTGTGGAGGATGTCCCAGGTGTTGACCCGTTCCGTGCGGCGGCGGGAATTGTCTTTCCACACGCCCTCGTACAGGCAATTGTGGAAGTAGAAGAATTCGAGGTTCTTGAACTCCGTGGTGGCGGCGCTGAACAGCTCCTCCACCAGCTTCACATAGGGGTCCATCGAGCCGCCGACATCAAGGAACAGCAGCACCTTGACGGCGTTGTGCCGCTCTGGCCGCATGTGGATGTCCAGCCAGCCCTGCCGCGCGGTGCCGGCGATGGTGGCGTCGAGGTCCAGTTCCTCGGCGGAACCCTCGCGGGCGAAGCGGCGCAGGCGGCGCAGCGCCACCTTGATGTTGCGCGTGCCCAGTTCGCGGGTGTTGTCGAGGTTCTTGAAGTCGCGCTGTTCCCACACCTTGATGGCGCGCTTGTGCTTGCTTTCGCCGCCGATGCGCACGCCCTCGGGGTTATAGCCCGAGTTTCCGAAGGGGCTGGTGCCGTTGGCGCCAATCCATTTGTTGCCGCCGTTGTGGCGCTCTTTCTGTTCCTCGAGGCGCTTCTTCAGCGTCTCCATGATCTCGTCCCAGCTGCCCAGCGCCTTGATCTTTTCCATTTCCTCTTCGGACAGGAACTTCTCGGCGATGGCCTTCAGCCAGTCCTCGGGGATTTCGACCGGGGTCTGGCCGTAATCGGTGAGCAGGCCCTTGAACACCTTGGCGAAGACCTGGTCGAAGCGGTCGAGCAGGCCCTCGTCCTTCACGAAGGTGGTGCGGGCGAGGTAGTAGAACGCTTCGGGCGTCTGCTCGATCACGTCGCGGTCCAGCGCCTCCAGCAGCACCAGGTGCTCCTTCAGGCTGGCCTAGATGCCGGCGAGGCGCAGTTCATCGAGGAAGTTGAGCAGCATGGGAGGTTACTTTACCGCTGAAGACGCCGGGGGCGCCTTGGGGAAGTGCGGGATAGCGGGGTCGAGCACGGCCCAGCCGGGCGCGCTGGCGGCCCAGATGATCGCCTGAGGGGGAAAGGCCCCGGGATCATCCAGCGTGCCGGCGCGCACCCGGATCAACGGGCCGGCGGGCTCCTTGATCCGGCTGTACATCTGCGAGCCGCATTGGGCGCAGAAGCCGCGCGCGACGCGGTTGCCGCTGTCCGCTACCTTCTCGTACTCGGTGATCGGGCCGGTGTACTGAACCGCGTCCCACGGAAACAGCACATTGGCCGTGGCCGAACCGCTGGCGATGCGCTGGCAATCGCGGCACCAGCACTGGCGCGCGCCCACCGGCTCCGCCGCGACGGTGAAAGTTACCGCGCCGCACAGGCATTGTCCGGTGTGGGGTGCGGTGTCGGGCATGCGCCGCAGCCTCTCAGTTGCCGCCCTGACGCCGCGCCATGAACGCCAGCCGCTCGAACAGCATGATGTCCTGCTCGTTCTTCAGCAGCGCGCCGTGCAGTGGGGGGATGGCCTTGGTCGGGTCGCGGTTCTGCAGCACGTCCAGCGGCATGTCCTCGTTGAGCAGCAGCTTCAGCCAGTCGAGCAGTTCGCTGGTGGAGGGCTTCTTCTTCAGGCCGGGCACGTCGCGCACCTCGTAGAAGATATCCATCGCCTTCTTCACCAGCGTGCGCTGGATACCGGGGAAGTGGACATCGATGATGCTCAGCATCGTCTCGCGGTCGGGGAACTTGATGTAGTGGAAGAAGCAGCGGCGCAGGAAGGCGTCGGGCAGCTCCTTCTCGTTGTTGCTGGTGATGACAACGATCGGGCGCTCGGCGGCGGTGATGCGCTCCTGCGTTTCATAGACGTCAAAGCTCATGCGATCGAGTTCCTGCAA
>CAIXXP010000119.1 GCA_903923465.1 uncultured Sphingomonadales bacterium
CAGCGGCGGCCATGCATCTTGCGGCCGGTGAACTCGTCGATGATGACGATCTTGCCGCCCTCGGCGATGTAGTCGATGTCGCGCTTGAACATGACATTGGCCTTCAGCGCCTGATCGAGGTGGTGCACCACCAGCGTGTTCTCGATGTCATGCAGATTGCTGCCCACCAGCAGGCCGGCCTCTTCCAGCAGCCGCTCGGCATGCTCATAGCCATCCTCGGTGAGGGTGATGTTCTTGGCCTTTTCGTCGGCCTCGTAATCCTCTGGGCTCAGCCGCTTCACAATGGCGTCCACGGTGACATAGAGGTCGCTCTTGTCGTCCGTCGAGCCAGAGATGATCAACGGCGTCCGCGCCTCGTCCACCAGAATGGAATCAACCTCGTCGACGATGGCATAGTTGAACGGGCGCTGGGCCATCTGGCTGCGCTCGTGCTTCATGTTGTCGCGCAGGTAATCGAAGCCCAGCTCGTTGTTGGTGGCATAGGTGATGTCAGCCAGATAGGCCTCGCGGCGCGCCTGCTCGTCCAGATCGGGCACGATCACCCCCACGGAAAGGCCGAGGAAGCGATAGATCTGCCCCATCCAGCCCGCGTCGCGATGGGCCAGATAGTCGTTGACGGTCACGACGTGCACGCCCTTCCCCTCCAGCGCGTTGAGGTAACAGGCCAGCGTTGCCACCAGCGTTTTGCCCTCGCCGGTGCGCATTTCGGCGATCTCGCCGCGGTGGAGCACGATGCCGCCGATCATCTGCACATCGAAGTGGCGCATGCCCAGCACCCGCTTGCTGGCCTCGCGCACCGTGGCAAAGGCCTCGGGCAGGATGTCGTCAAGGGTCTTGCCCCCAGCCAGCAGGCCGCGCAGCTTTCCGGTCTGCGCCGCCAGATCTTCGTCGGACAAGGCCTGAAGCGTCGGCTCGAAGCCCGCGATCTTCTGGACGATCTTGTCGAGCGACTTGACGTAACGATCGTTGGACGAGCCGAAAACGGCCTTGGCTAGCGTGCCGAACATGCAAAATTCCTGAAGCTGAGAGCCTGAAAGCGCAGGCGGTGTAATGGGGGGAGGCACCGCGCGCGGAGATGGGCGGGGGTGCGAGACGGTGGGGCCGCGCCCGCGAAAACGTCGCGCGCCGCCAATCCACCAGTGCCCGGGTCTGGCCGGGAGACGCGCCTATTCGCGGGCGCGGTCGATACCGGTGCGAACGGTTACCACGGGCAGCGCCAGCGCCGCCGGATGGGGCAGCATCAACGCCGTATCCGGGCGCTGTGCCACGGCGCGGGCCATGCCGCCCGCCGCCGCGCAGGGTGCGGCCCGGGTGGCACCCTGGCCGATTTCCACCGCGCCGATCTGGGCACAACCGCCATAGGCGCGCGCATCCGTCACCACGCCTTCAGCGGCGAGGCCCGACATCAGCACCAGCAATGTAACCAGAAAGCGCATCATGACGGGCGGCATATAGGCAGATGCCGCGCCCGCGTCCAGTGCGGCAACCCATCCGCGCCCGGCACGGCGTTCACGGCGCCTCATCGGTCACCGTCACCGCCTGGGTTACCGTCACTACCCGACGCACCGGCCTGCCGGCGGCATCGGTGTAGGGCCGGGTTTTCTGGCCCGAACAGGGGAAAGGCCCCAAATGCGCGAATTGGGTCGAAAGCTGCCCCTCCGACCGGCTGACCTCGCAATGGCTCTGCGTGCCGTCGGCCTCCACGGTAATCTTGAGATCGAGCCAGCTCGCCCGGGGCGGATAGGGCAAGACGTTCGGCAGGGCCCATTTCACCCGCTGCGCCCAGGTGCCGGTGGTGGGGTTGCCGGCCTCGTCGGTGGCCGGCGTGAACAGGCCCCGGGCGGCCAGCAGGCGGCACGTTGCCGCATCCAGCAGGGGAAAGCCGCTGCTCAGGGTGACAGCGCAGCCCGAGACCCGCCCGGTGGGCGCCACCGTCAGGCTCACCACGACAAAGCCGGTCTGCTCGGCCTTCAGCGCCTCCTTCGGGTAATCCGCGGTGGTGACCCAGCCATCGGCATAACCCATCGGCCGGGGAATATGCGGATTGGCCGCGGGCACAAAGACCGGCGGCGGCGCATAGACCCGCGCAGGCGGCGGCATCACCGAGGGGTGCATCAAAATGTTCAACGGGGCCTGCGGGGATGCCACCTGCACCGGTGGGGCAGTCACCACCGGCAGATTGCCCGCGGGCACACCGCCCTGAGCAGCACCCGCCGCCATCACCAGCACAAGGCCCAAGATTCCCATACAGCCACTCCCCCTTCATCCCGGTGCCATCGCAACCCTGCCCGCGATCGGCCCGACAGGTTCGGAACTATCGCCCCCTCGCCCCCCTGTCGAGCAGCTTCGCCCCATCGCCACCAACGGTTGAAAACCCCCGCGCAAACCGCTAACCCGCCTGCCATGTCGCATGATGTCTCCCCGCTCGCCACGCCCTTCCCCGCCCTGCCGGCCATTGCCGGGGCCACGCCGCACATTGTCCGCGCCGGCTACAAGGACTGGGGCCGCTGCGACCTCACCTATGTCGAGCTGGCCGAGGGCACCAGCGTCGCCGGCGTGTTCACCCGCAACATCTGCTGCTCCAGCGAGGTTGACCTTGGCCGGGCCAATATCGGTCAGGGCCTCGCCCGCGCGCTCGTGGTCAATGCCGGCAATTCCAACGCCTTCACCGGCTATCGCGGGCGCGAGGCGGTGGAACAGATCATGGATCAGGTGGCCGCGCACCTCGGTGCCCCGCGCGAGCAGGTATTCGTCTCCTCCACCGGCGTCATCGGCGTGCCCCTGCCCAAGGACAAGGCGCGCGATGGCGTGACCGCCGCGCTGGCCTCGCCCGAATGCGGCTGGGAGGATGCCGCCCGCACCATCGGTACCACCGACACCTTCCCCAAGGGCGCCACCGCCACCGCCATCGTCGGCGACAAGACCGTCACCCTCTCGGCCATCATCAAGGGCAGCGGCATGATCGCGCCCGACATGGCCACCATGCTCGGCTACATCTTCACCGACTGCGCCATCGCCCCCGCCTATCTGCAGGAACTGCTGGGCGTGGCCGCCGACGAGACCTTCAACTGCATCACCGTCGATTCCGACACATCCACCTCGGACACTATCCTCGCCTTCGCCACCGGCAAGGCGGGCAACCAGCGGATCAACTGCGGCGGCTGCCCCGGCGCCGATGCCTTTGCCGCCGCCCTGCGCGATGTCTGCCGGCAGATGGCGCATCTGGTGGTGAAGGATGGCGAGGGCGCGCAGAAGTTCATCGCCATCACCGTTACCGGCGCGGCCAGCGATGCCAGCGCCCGCAAGGTGGGCCTTGCCATCGCCAACTCCCCCCTGGTGAAAACCGCCATCGCCGGGGAAGACGCCAACTGGGGCCGCGTGGTGATGGCCGTGGGCAAGGCGGGGGAACCGGCCAACCGCGACACGCTCTCCATCGGCTTTGGCGGCATCTGGACCGCGAAGGACGGACAGCCGGTGGCCGATTACGACGAAACCCCGGTTGCCGAGCACCTGAAGGGCCACGACATCAGCATCGCGGTTGACCTCGGCATTGGTGATGGCCGCGCCACCGTGTGGACCTGCGACCTGACCCACGGTTACATTTCCATCAACGCCGACTATCGTTCCTAGGCGTGGCTCTCTCCCCTGCCCTTCACGATGGCGTGCTGGCGGTGCTGCGACAGGCCGCTAACCGCGCCATACTGCCGCGCTATCAGCACCTTGGCGCGCACGAAATCATCGAGAAGGCGGCGGACGATCTCGTCACCATCGCCGACCGGGAGAGCGAGGCCATCCTCGCCGAGGGCCTTGCCCGGCTGCTGCCCGAAGCGGCGATTGTCGGCGAGGAGGCGGCCTTCGCCGACCCATCGCTGCTAAATCGCCTTGGCGAGGCGCTGTGCTGGATTATCGATCCGATCGACGGAACCCATAATTTCGCGCAAGGAAAGCCGCCTTTCGGCGTCCTCATCGCGCTGGCCGAAGCCGGCGAGACCATCGCCGGGTGGATCTATGACCCCCTGACCCAACGCCTGTGCCACGCCACGCGCGGCGGCGGAGCGTTCATGAACGGAGAGCGGATCGCCGCCCGCACCAGCGGCAGCGCCCCGCCCGTGGCCGCCATCTCGCTGATCTATGCCGACGAGGCCCGGCGCGCCGCGCTGAAAGCCCACATCACCCCGCACTACCAACTGGTCGACATCCCCCGCTGCGCCGCCGAGCAATATCCTCGCCTCGCACTGGGGGAAAACGATTTGTCGATTTTCGAGCGGACCCTCGCTTGGGATCACGCCGCCGGTGTGCTGTTCCTCAACGAGGCCGGGGGGCTCGCCGCGCGCGAGGATGGCTCGCCCTATCGCGTGGACGACCAGCGGCGCGGCATGATCGCCGCTGCCTCTCCCGCCTTGTGGGAGGAGCTGGCGGGGCGGATGGAGGTGTTTAAGGAATAGTTTGAAGGGTGAAGGTGCGAGGGACTCGTCCCTCGCGCTCCGATTACTGTCATTGCTGTGCCAAGGGTTCGACCTTGCGCAAGGCGGCAGCGTCGCAGGCCTTAAAGCCGCTTCGCGGCAGGGCACCACCTTGCACATGTTGCGCCAACCCGGACAGTATGGGGAGCGCGAGGGCGGTGGCCCTCGCGACTATCCTTTTACTTTCAACCTATTACAGCGCACCCTCAACCCAGGACTTCAACTGCCCCTTGGGCGCCGCGCCCAGCTTTTGCGCGAAAGGCTTGCCATCCTTGAACAGGATCAGCAGCGGGATGGACTGCACGCCGAACTGGCTGGCGATGGCGGTGTTTTCCATGATGTCCAGCTTGGCGATGGTCAGCTTCTCGCCGAGTTCGTCGCTCAATTCTTCCAGGGCCGGCGCGATCATCTTGCATGGCCCGCACCAGTCCGCCCAGAAGTCGACCAGCACGGGCTTGTCGGATTGCAGCACATCGGCGGCGAAGCTCGAATCGGTAACCTTGATCGTGGCCATGCTAATCTCCTTGTGTATGCCGCCTATCTAGGCACTGGCGCGGCGCTGACAAGCCATGCGGGGGGCAAGCTTTCCTATGCGAGGCCCAAGCTGTGCTGGGCGAGGCCCAGCGCCCGCTGGTAAAAATCGAGCGTCTCACCCGGAATTTCGATCAGCGCGGGGCCCTGGGTGTAGAGCACAGCCGCCTCCACCGTCCGCCCGGGATAGGCCACCTCCAGCGCCGCGGCATAGGCGGCCATCTGGCGCAGCACCCCCGTGGGCACCTCCTCCAGCCGCTGGGGCGGGCGGCGGGCGGTTTTGAAATCCACGAGCCGGATGCGGGATTCACCGATTACCAGCCGGTCGATCGCGCCGGAGACAACCTCGCTGCCCACCAGTGCCGCCACGGGAACCTCGGCCAGCGCATCGGGCGCAAACAGCTCCGCCCAGCGCGCGTCGCCGATCACTTTCAGGGCGGCATCGGCAATTTCCGCGCGGGCAACCTCAGGCAGATCGGCGGCCTGACGGGCGAGCCAGCGGCGCGCGGCATCCTCGCGGATAGTGCGCGGTTCAACCGCCAGCGCCGGCAGCCGTTCGAGCAACCGGTGAATCAGCGTGCCGCGGCGCGCCAGACCGGCCGGGCCAGCCCCCGGCGCGCCCGCCATCAGCGGCGGATCGCTCGTCGCATCCTCGCCCAGCGCGGAGGGCACCAGCGGCCGGGCCGGGCGCGGTTCCTCGGGCACGGCGCGGCCCAGCCAGCCCGGCAAGGCGACGTCCAGCCCCAGTTCCACCGTTTGCGCTGGCCACACCGGGGCCACCGCCGTCGCGCCGTGCTCCTGTCGCCCCTCCCATATGGGATCATGGCGCCAGTCTTCCGCGCCGAACAGTTCGGAAAGCCGGGCATACCAGCTTTGCGGCGCCGGTTCGGTCTCGCGTTTGCCCAGCGCGCCACCGATGAATAGCGCCTCCTCAGCCCTCGTCATCGCCACATAGAGCAGGCGCCAGTGCTCCTCGCGCTCGGCCTTTGCCGCCAGCGCCTCGGCCTCGGCGATGGGGCCGTGCTTTTCCGCCTTGCGCAGCGGCGGCAACGGCACAGCGCGCGCGTCGGCGTTGCCCGGCGCTGGGTCGGGCACCGTCAATGCCCCGCCGCGTCCGCTGTCGGGATCGCCCGTGGCGTCGGCCAGAATGACGATGGGTGCCTGCAAGCCCTTCGAGCCATGCACGGTCATCACCCGCACCTGCCCATCGACGCGGCCCGCCTCGCGCTTCAGCTCGGTGGTGCCCGCCTCGAACCATTGCAGGAACCCAGCCAGGCTCGGGGTGGCCGTGCTGGCAAAGGCATGGGCGGCGTTGAGCAACTCATCGATGGGATCGCCCGCCTCGCGCCCCAAGCGCGCCACCAGCCGCGCCCGGCCGCGCCACGGCCCCACCAGTATCCAGTGCAATAATGCCTGCACCGGCTCGAAATCGGCGCGGGCCAGCAGATCCCCCAGCCGGGTGAGCGCGGCGACGACATCAGGGTGGCGACTGCGGCGCAGATGGCTCCACAAAGGCGTGTGACGCGGGCGGTGGCCATGTTCCAGCAACTGCTCCTGGCTCCAGCCGAGCAACGGCGAGACCAGCAGGCAGGCAAGGTTCAGATCGTCGAGCGGCTGCGCGGCAAAACGCAGGGCGGCCACCAGATCGCGCACCGCCAGCGGCGCCCCCCAGCCGCAGCCGGTCAACGCCCGCCACCGGCACACCCGCCGCATGCAGCCGCGCGACGATCAGCCCGGCCAGTTCGCGCCGCTTGCGCACCAGCACCATCACATCGCCCGCGTTGGCCCGGCGTGGGGGATCGCCCGGTTTCACGCCCTTCACCAGCGGGAAGCCGGTATCCATCCAGTGTTTCACCGTCTGGGCGATCTTGTCGGCCATCTGCCGCTCCCGGCTGGAGAGCCAGGTTTCCGCGCCGGGGTCGCCCTCGCCCGCTGGTTCGTCCTCGGCGTTGTCCTCATCGACCTCGCCAAGCGCCATCCCCACCGGCTGCCACAGCACCACCAGCCCGGGGCGGTCCTCGCCCTGATGGAGCTCTGGCGGCACATCGAGGCCAAAGCCCGCGTGGCCAATCGTCGCAAGCGCCCGATTGACGAAATCGAGCACCGGCTCGGCGGTGCGGAAGCTGCGGTCCAGCCCCAGCTCGCGCAAGGGCCGCGCCTCCGGCCCGCCGCGCAGGGTTGCGGCATTGGCGGCGGCCCCGGCCATCGCCTCGCGCACCCGCGCCTTGGCGTCGGCGAAATTCTGCGGGCTGGTGCCCTGAAAGCCGAAGATCGCCTGCTTGTAGTCGCCCACGACGAACAGCGTGCGCCGCCGGCCTCCAGCAGAATTGGCACCCGCCGCGCCATCACCGCTGAAGAATTCACCGGTCAGCGCATCGATGATGCGCCACTGGGCGGCGTTGGTATCCTGCGCCTCGTCCACCAGAATGTGGTCGAAGCGGCGATCGAGCTTGTAGCGGATCCAATCGGCCATATCGGAGCGGCCGAGGAGTTCGGCCGCGCGGCGGATCTGGTCGTCGAAATCGATCAGCCCCTCGCGCTGTTTGGCCTCATCCCACGCCAGCGCATAAGCCCGGCCGAGGGCCAGTGCCGGGGCCAGCCAGCCGGCCAGAGCCAGCAGATCGCGCCGCCTTCGCACGGCGGCGATGCAGGCCCCTACCCGCGCGACATAATCGGGATAGGATGGGTCGAACTTCTCCTGCGCCTTCGCCGCGCGCGGCGTGTCCTCGGCGGTGTAGAGCACCTTGTAGAGCGCATCTATCGCGGCCAACCGGCCCGCCGCGTCCGCCGCCAACCAGCCACCGATGGCCTCGGCATTGCCGGCGCCGGTCTTGGTCTGCCACTGCTGGTTGGCCAGCAGGCAGGCGCGCAGGCTGGCGGCATCGAAGGTGCCGTCGGCGCACAGGGCCGCCAGACTGGCCTCATCCTCATCGCTGGCCAGGCCGAGCAGGCTTTTCACGCGACCATCCAGCGGCGGCTGCCAGCCCCCCGGCCCCAGCCACAGCTCGCGGGCCTTGGCGCATTGCAGCAGATAGCGCTCGGTCGCCTCGGGCCCCAGCCGCAGCGACAGGCCGGCCAGCGCGTCCAGCATCGCCACATCGCCCCTCGCCTCGGCGTCGAGCAGCAAATCGCCCAGCACCTGCCGCGACAGCAGCTGCGCCTCGTGCTCCTCCATCGGCCGGGCACCGGCGGTCAGCCCCGCTTCCTCGGGAAAAGCGGCCAGCAGCCATTGCGAAAAGGCGTGGATGGTGTCGATCCGCAGGCCGCCGCCCGGGCAATCCAGCACGCCGGCAAACAGGGTGCGGGCGCGCGATCGCGTCTCGGGGCCCATATCCGCGCCAATTGCTTCCAGTTCCTTGCCCAGCGCGATGCCATCGGCGCGCACCCAGCGGGCCAGCGTGTCGTTGATGCGCGCGGCCATTTCGGTGGCCCCGGCTTTCGTGAAGGTGAGGCACAGGATCTGCTCTGGCCGCACCCCCGGCTCCAGCAACAGCCGCAGCACGCGGGCCGAAAGCACCTGCGTCTTGCCGGTGCCCGCCGAGGCCGACAGCCACACCGAATCCGATGGCGCCACCGCCAGCGCCTGATTGCCCGCGAGGGGGTGAAGCGTCGCCCCGCTCATGCCCGCTGCGGCGCCAACGTATCTTGGCCGCCCAGCCGGCCGATCCATTCGTCCAGGCGCATCATCTGGTCATAGTCGTTATAGCCGCCAAGGTCGGGGTTAAGCCGCGCGGTGAAGGGCTCGCTGCCAAGGATCCAGCGGGCGATGGCCTCGCGCAGATAATCCTCGGTCACATCGAGGAATTCCTCGCGGGTGAGGCCAGTGCGCTTTCTGCCTTCCTTCACCGGCTCCTCGCGCCGGCCGGGGGAGCCATCTTTGCCCTTGGCCAGTGACCAATACTCGAATGCCGTCGGCTCTCCCACCACATCCTTGAAGCCGCCGGCCCGGGCGATCAGCCCGATCAGCCCCAGTTGCAGCGCGAAGCCATCCTCCACCATCCGCGCCGAGGGGGGCTGGCCGGTCTTGTAATCGACGATGCCGAGGCCGCCACCGGGCAGGCGGTCTATGCGGTCGGCGCGGCCGTGGATGCGGATGCCCTCCATCACCATGTCGCCCCATATCTCGGTGGCGAGCACCTCCCGGCCGGCCGCGACCAGTTCCACCAGTTCCTTGTCAATCCACTCCAGCGCAGCCAGCAGGCGGGGCCGCCACAGGCTTCGGGTCAAGGGGTGGGCGCTCATCGCATCCAGCACCACCGAGGCGGTGGCTGGGAGTGTGCCCGGCGTGGCCCCCGCCTTGTGCCAGGCGTCGAGAATGGCGTGGACGGCGTTGCCCTGCCAGGCCGGGCTGGGCAAGGCATCCAGCGGATCGATACGGCGCAGCCCAAGGATGGACGAGGCGTAGAACTGGTAGGGATCGCCGCGCAGCCGGTCGAGCGCGGTGACAGCGATGTCGACCCGGCGCTGTTCAGGCGTGGGATCGGGCTGGGGGCGCGGATGCGGCGCGGTGTTCTCCGTGTGCCCCAGGTCAATCGCGCGGGCCAGTTCCACCGCGCGGGTCTCGCGATGCCTGGCGGCCAGTTCGGCGCCCAGCATTGCCTGCACCCGCAGCACAAAGCGCGAGGGGATGACCGGGGCGCCATCGTCGCGCCGCGCCCAGCTCAGCACCACTTCTGGCGCGCCCATGGCGCCCGCCAGATCATGCGCGGCAAGCCCGATGCGAAATTCGCCCGAGGGCACACCCAGATGGCGCAACACCGCCGGGGGCAACAGCGCGTCGGGCATGGCCGAGGAGGGCCACACCCCCTCCACCAGCCCGCCGCAAATGACCAGATCGGCGCGGGCCATGCGCGCCTCGATCAGGCCGAAGATCGCCACGCGCGGGTGGCCGCCCCATGGCGGGCGCACCGCCACCCGGTCCATCGCCTCGCGCAGCACGGCGGGCAGATCGCGCGGGGGCAAGGTGGTGCCCTCGGCCCGCGCCGCCTCGCGCAGTTCCTCGACAAAGGCGGAGAGCGCCCGCCCCGCAGCGCCCGACCACAGCGTTTCGCCGCACAGCGCCTCGGCGGCGGCGCATGTCGCATCCAGCAGATCGGCAAGCCGGGCATCCTCGCCATGCGGCGTCAGGGGCGCCAGCACCGGCGTCACCCCCTGCCACCATGCGGCCAGTTCGCCGTTTTTCAGGCCAGCCACCCGCCCGGTAATCGCCTCCAGCCCGACACCGGGCCGGGGGCCACGCAGCGCCAGATCCAGCGCGCGCACCCGCTCCAGCCAGATGGCGCGCGCATGGCCTGTTTCGTCGGAGCCCTGCCCACCCACCAGCGGGTGCGACAGCAGCGCGATCAGCGGCACCGGCGGCGCGGCCTGGGCCATCACCTCGGCCAGCAACAGCAGCACGCGCCCCGCAGCGGTTTGCGGCAAGGGTTGGCCCGCCGTATCGTCGGCGACGATGCCCCAGCGCCGCAAATGGGCGACCACGCGGCCAGCCAGTGCGCGGTCCGGGGTGACCAGGGCAACCCGCCGCTCGGGCACCTCCATCGCCTCGCGCATCAAAATGGCGATGGCCTGCGCCTCTTCGCCGGGATGTTCGGTTTCCATCAGGTGAAGCCCGGAAAGGCGCCGCCGCGCCTCGGGCAGATCCACCCAGCTGGCCGAGGCGGCGGGCGGCAGGAACAGGCTGGAGATGGCGCGGGAGCGCGCGGGCGGCGCCGCGCCCATGCCCGACCGGTGCCACGGCTGCACCTCGCCCCGGTTCACGCCCATGCGGTTCAACAGCAGCTTGAGGTGATATTGCGGATGGGTGAGCGCATCCTCGCGACCGAAATGCGGGGCATCGGGCGCGGGCGGCTGTCCGGCATCGCCCAGTTCCGCCCACACGGCATCGTCCAGCGAGAGGTCGAGATCGGGCAGGATCACCGCCCCGCCGGGCAGTTCGCTCACCACCCGCAGCAGGCGCGCCAGCGAAGGCGAGGCGCTGGTGACGCCCGCCGCCACGATAGGGTGCGACGGCGGCTGGGCCCGCCATTTCGCCGCCGCCGCCTCGAACAGTAAATTGGCCCGCGTGGGTGGGTCCACCTGCCCGGCGGCATCCAGCTCCAGCCGCCACGCCGCCTGCAGGCGCAGGAAGGCGCGGGTACTGGCGCGCCAGTGATCGGCCTGCTCGCCCACCAGCGCGATGATCTCCTCGCTCATCAAGGCCTCGGGCGAAACGCCCTCCACCGCGAGCCGGTCCATGGTCTGCGCGGCATCGAAGGCGCGGCGCAACAGCGCGGCGCCACGTGGAGTCTCCTGCCCCTCCAGCCCGGCGATCAGCGCGGCCAGACGCAGCCAGCGGCGGGTGCGGTCGGCGGCGGGCGGAACCGGCTCGTCGGCACCCAGCGGGTCCAGCAGGGCAGACAGCCCCTCCTCGCTGTCCAGATCACCCACCACGGCCATGCGCGGCAGCAGCAGACCCGCGTGGCCGCCATTGCCGGAGAGGCGCACGAAAGCTTCGGTAATGCCCCGCGCCGCGCGGCGGCTGGGCAGCAGCAATGTCAGGCGGGCGAGACCGACATTGGCGTCGCCGTAGCGCGGCATCAAGCCCGCCACCAGCGCATCGGCAAAGCCGCGATGCGCGGCGATCGAATAGACGCTGGGCTGGCCTGCTTTCCCGCTCATGGGCGGCGCAGGGGGTAGATGCCGGGCCGGGCGTTACGCACGGGTCAGCCAAGCCTCGGTGCGGGCAATGGCGGAGGGCTCGCCCACCTCGAACCACTCGCCGGTATGAACGAGGCCGAAGAGCCGACCTTCCTCGATGGCGCGGTTCCACAGCACATTGGTGGAAAACGCCCCCGCCGGCGCATCGCGCAGCAGGCGGTGCGAAACGATCTGGATGCCGGTGTAGATGAACGGCGCAACCCGCCCCGCCCGTCGCCGGCTGACCCGCCCCAGCGGGTCGAGATAAAAGTCGCCCTTGCCGACATAATTGCGCGCGCCGGTGTGGCGCACCATCAGCAGCAGCGCGTCCATTGCCTCGGGGTCCCACGCGGTGGACAGTTCGGCGAAGATGTCGCGCGGGCCATCGAGCCAGATATTGTCCGAATTCAGACAGAAGAACGGGTCGGGCAACAGCGGCTGGGCCTTGACCATGCCGCCGCCGGTCTCCAGCAGGGCGTCGCGCTCATCGGAAATGGTGATCGCCGGCGCCTTGCGCTGCGCGAGGTGCGCCTCCAGCGCGTCGGCCATGTAATGCACATTCACCACCGCCCGGGCGATGCCGGCCTCGGCCAGCTTGTCGAGCGCGTGATCGACCAGTGGCTTGCCCACGACCGGGATCAGCGGTTTCGGGCGGGTGGCAGTGAGCGGGCGCATGCGCTTGCCCAGGCCGGCGGCCAGGATCATCGCGGTGTCGCTCGCCAGTTTTGGGGCCAGCTTTGCGGGTGGTTTGTTCATGCCGTGAAACTCCCGCCGAGTGCGGCGCGAATGTCCGCCGGAACGTTTTGCGCAAACCAGCGTGCCACCGGGGCCAGCGCGGGATGGGCGAGATCGCGCTCCAGCTGCGCCCATACGCGGGGGATAAGCGCAAGATAGCGCGGTTTGCCATCGCGCCGCCACAGCCGCACGAAGATGCCGACGATCTTGGCGTTGCGCTGGGCGCCCAGCACAGCATAATCGGCCCGGAAGCTGGCTTCGTCCGCCCCGGTTGCCGCCAGATAGCGTGCCAGCATCGCCTCCTCCAGTTTGGGCGCCACGTCGCGGCGCGCATCCTGCAACAGGCTTACCAGATCATAGGCGGCATGGCCCACCAGCGCGTCCTGAAAGTCCAGCAGCCCCTGATCGTTGAGCGAGGCCAGCAACATCAAATTTTCCGCATGGTAATCGCGCAGCACCGTGACGCCCGGGTTCTGGCGCGAGAGCAGCGGGGCAAGCGCCTCATTCCAGACCGCGGCATAGCCCGGCGCATCCACGGCCAATCCGCGCGCCGGGCAGTACCATTCGACGAACAGCCCGGCCTCGCGCGCATAGACCGCGCTGTCGTAAGGCGGAAACGGCCCGGGCGGCAGGCGGTGCAGCGCCACCAGCGTATCCACCGCGCCTTCATAAACCGCCAGCTCGTCGGCGGGGTAGGCGTCGAGGTGGTCGCGCATGCGCCGCTCGCCGAAATCCTCCAGCAGCACCAGCCCGGCCCCGGCATCCTCCGCCAGCACTCGGGGGCTGCGCATGCCGCCCTCCTCCAGCCAGCGGGCGACCGCGAGGAAGGGCCGCGTGTCTTCCTGCGGGGGCGGCGCGTCCATCAGCATGGCGGTCTCGTCACCGCTTGTCGGATTGGTGCGCCGCAGCCGGAAATAGCGCCGGAAGGAGGCATCACCCGCCAGCGGCTCGACCACGGCGCCGCCCCAGCCGGCCTCGGCCAGAAAGGCGGGCAGGCTTGCGGGCAGGCCCCGCAGATCGGACGGACGGGGCACTTGGGGCGCGCTGTTGGCGGTTACCGGGGAATCCATACCATCCGCCCTAGCCAATCAACCCCGGGCTCGACAATGGCCCTGCGCCCCTCATCCGCAGTTTCCAGCAGGATGGACAGGCAAGCGGCCTCTTGCGCGAAGCCACCGGCCTGCTCGGGCCATTCCGCGATGAGGACCGCGCCATCGCGGTAGTCATCCAGCCCCAGCTCCTCCGCCTCGGCCGGGTGAGCAAGGCGGTAGAAATCGGCATGAACAAGGGGCAGGCGCACCGCCGGAGGATCATAGACCTCGATGATCGCGAAGCTGGGCGATGGCACCTCGCCGGCGTAGCCCAGCGCGGCGATGATCGCGCGGGCCAGCGTGGTTTTGCCCACCCCCAGCCCGCCGGACAGCGCCACCACATCGCCGGGGCGCAGGGCGGCCGCGATTCCCGCGCCCAGCGCCCGGGTGGCAGCCTCATCTTTCAGGGTAAGGCTATGCCGGATCACGGCAGCTCGACGATCGCCGCCGTGCCCTGCCCGCGCTCGGAGAGCAGTTCCAGATGGCCGCCATGGGCATCGATCAGCTGGCGGGCCAGTGGCAGGCCCAGCCCTTGCCGCCGCTCCACCGCCTTGCCGTCGGCGGAGGGCTTCACCCCATCCAGCGCGCGGGCCAGCGTGGCGGCATCCATGCCGGGGCCATTGTCGGAGATGACGATACGGGCATATTCGCCCTGATCATCCTTCTGCCGCGAGACATCCACCAGAATGCGCCCGCCGCGCGGCGTCACGGCAATGGCATTGTCGAGCAGATACCCGAGCGCGCGGGCCATGCGGCGCGGGTCGGCCGAGATGCTCCCGGCCCGCTTGTCGCCGCGCAGATCCAGCGTCAGGCCGCCCTCGCTGATGCGGCTGGCGCGGTCCTCCACCAGCCGGGTGACGAAGGGGAACAGCTCGATATCCTCGCGCTCCAGCGGCAACAGGCCAGCCTCGCTTTGCGAGAGGTCGAGCACGCTCTCGATCTGCTCGCCCAGCCGCGCCGCCGAAGTGAGAATCGCCTCGACATACTCCCGCCCGGATTCCGACAATTCGCCGCCCAGCCCCGCCTGCAGCAGTTCGGCAAAGCCGCCGATCGAGGTGAGCGGGGTGCGGAACTCGTAGCTCATGTTGGCGAGGAAGCGGGTTTTCAGCGCATCGGCCTCTTCCAGCGCGGAGTTGCGTTCACGCAGTGCCGTCTCGGTCTTTTGCGAATCGGTGATGTCGAGCACGGTGAGCAGGCCATTGCCGTCAGGCAGCGGCACGCCGGCGAATTCCAGCACCCGCCCATCGGCCAGGGCAACGCGGCCACCGGTCTGCTTGCGATCCAGCGTGGCGCCGCGCACCGCGTCGCCCACGGCCCTCGCCTGCGCCGGGCGCGCCAGTTCCGGGCCGATGCGCTCCAGCAGATCGGCAATATGCGGGTGGCTGTCGAGCGTCTCGCTCTCCAGCCCCCAGGCGGCGGCGAAGCGGCGGTTCCACAATTGCATGCGGCCATCGGGGGCGAATACCGCCACGGCCTCGAACAGGCTATCGAAGGTGGCGGTGCGGGTGCGTAGCAGCGTGTCGCGCATGGCCGAGATGCGCAGGGTTTCCGTGCGGTCCTCCACGATCAGCAGCAGGCCGCCATCGGGCATCGGCTGGGCCACCACGCGCAGGTGGGTCCCATCCGACAGGGGCCAGGCCTCCTCCAGCGCATGGCTGGCGGCGAACCATTCGGCCCGCTCGCGCCGCCATGCCGGATAGTCGCGCATTTCGGGCACCCGGCCGGCCTCGCGCGCCAGATCCAGCAGGCGCTCGAAGCTGGGCGGATTCAGCATGACGCCAGGCCCTTGCGAGAACAGGCGCTGGAAGGGCTGGTTGGCGAAGGTCAGCTGGCGGCGGGCATCGAACTGCGCGACGCCGGCGGAAAGCTGGTCGAGCATCGAGCGTTGCGCTTCGCGGAAGGCGCGGAAGGCGCGGCTGATCTCCTCCATGTCCTCAACGTCGATGGCGTAGCCGGCAATGCCATCGCCTCCCAGCGGCAGATCCGAAACGCGCAGCGCCCGGCGCTGGCCGCCGATGGTGGCCGCGACCAGCCGCTCGATCGGCATGTTGCGCTCCGCCGCCTGCAGCGCCACCTGCGCCGGGCTGAGGCCATCCACGCGCTCGACCAGTTCGATGCCGTCGGCGACCACCGTTTCGGCATTGCTGGCGCCAACCGCGGCCACATAGGCGGAATTGACCAGCCGCAGCCGGCCATCGGTTCCACGAAACCACATCGGCGTCGGCGCCGCCTCGATCAGGCCCACCAGCGCGGTGAAATCGCCGCGGGCGCGGGCGGCTTCGTCGCGCAGCCGGGCGAGTTCGCCTTCCGAATCACTGGCGTCGAACACCCAGACCAACGCCGCGCCGCCGGGGGAGATCTGCGGGTCGGTCAGATGCCCGTGCAGCGCCAGGCTGAACCGCGTACCCGGCGGCGATATGGCCATGCGGAACGGCGTGGCCGCCTTCTGCGTGGTGCGGATCGCTTCACTGAGTTCGGCCAGTTGCGCGGGCGACAGACCAACCGTGATGCCGCCCGGCTTTTCCACGGAAAGCTCTGAAAGATACTGCGGGATATTTTCGAGCCCCAGCCATTGCGCCAGACGCTGCGGCGCCTCGATCCGCCCGTCGGACCGCACGAGGATGGGCACGGCCGGCGCCTCGTCCACCATGCGGGCGAGGCGGCGGGCGTTGCGCAGCGACATTTCCGCCCGCCTTTGCCGTTGCCGCGCCGAGACGACAGCAAAGGCCGCCAGCAAGGTCCACAAGGACACCAGCAGGCCAAGCAGCACCTGCGCGTTCGGGCTCAGCATCATGGATTAGCAGCTATGCCCGGCGCGAAGAGATTACAACCACGCAGGCGTTTTTTGCGGCCGGGCAACGGGTTGGAGGCGGGGATAAGGCGGAATAAGGCCCGGGACTGGGGGGCGTTACACCCCCAAACTCCCAAGAATGTCCCGCTCAGCGCATCACTTCAGCGAGACGCCCTGCCGCCAAACGGCCCTAACGCCCGCGGCGCGGTGAGGTTGGGCGGTACGTCGCCTCTCGCACGACCTCTCGCCGGAACGGTAGGGGGCGCAGGGGCCAGCCCCTGCTACTTATCCCTTTCGATCCCCTCACCCGCTCAATACCGGTAATGATCAGGCTTGAACGGCCCCGTCACCGATACGCCGATAAAGTCGGCCTGCTTAGCGTTCAGCGTCGTCAGCTGCACGCCCAGCTTGTCGAGGTGGAGCGCCGCCACCTTTTCGTCGAGGTGCTTGGGCAGCACATGCACGCTGGCGTCATACTGGTCGGCCTTGGTGAACAGCTCGATCTGCGCCAGCGTCTGGTTGGTGAAGCTGGCCGACATGACGAAGCTGGGGTGGCCGGTGGCACAGCCCAGATTGACCAGGCGGCCCTTGGCCAGAATGATGATCTGCTTGCCATCGGGGAAGGTGACCAGATCGGTGCCCGGCTTCACCTCGTTCCACTGATAGTTCGACAGGGCCGAGATCTGGATCTCGCTGTCGAAGTGGCCGATGTTGCAGACGATGGCCATGGGCTTCATCGCGGCCATGTGTTCGGCGGTGATGACGTCCTCGTTGCCGGTGGCGGTGACAAAGATGTCGGCACGGGAGACGGCGTCTTCCATCGTCACCACTTCATAGCCTTCCATCGCCGCCTGCAGCGCGCAGATCGGGTCGATTTCGGTGACCATGACGCGGGCGCCGCCATTGCGCAGGCTAGCCGCCGAGCCCTTGCCGACATCGCCAAAGCCGGCAACGCAGGCAACCTTGCCGGCCAGCATCACGTCGGTCGCGCGGCGGATGGCGTCCACCAGCGATTCCTTGCAGCCATACAGGTTGTCGAACTTCGACTTGGTCACGCTGTCGTTCACATTGATCGCCGGGAAGGGCAGCTTGCCGTCCTTGGCGATCTGATAGAGGCGGTGCACGCCGGTGGTGGTCTCTTCCGAAACGCCGCGAATGGCGGCAACGCTGCGGGTGAGATAGCCGGGGCGGGCCTTGAGGAAGGCGCTCAGCGCGCGGACGAACTCGATTTCCTCGGCGTTGGAGGGTTCGAACAGCGGCTCGCCCGCCTCCACCCGCGCGCCCCACAGGGCGAACATGGTGGCGTCGCCGCCGTCATCAAGGATGAGGTTGGCGGTCTGGTCGTCGCCCCAATCGAAGATGCGGCCAACGTAATCCCAATAATCGGCCAGCGATTCGCCCTTCACCGCGAATACCGGAATGCCCTGCGCGGCGATGGCAGCGGCGGCGTGGTCCTGCGTGGAAAAGATGTTGCAGGTCGCCCAGCGCACTTCGGCGCCAAGCGCCACCAGCGTCTCGATCAGCACGGCAGTCTGGATGGTCATGTGCAGCGAGCCGGTGATGCGCGCGCCCTTCAGCGGCTGGGCAGCACCGAATTCGCGGCGCAGCGCCATCAGGCCGGGCATTTCGGTTTCGGCGATGGCGATCTCGGCGCGGCCGAAATCCGCCAGGCCTATGTCGGCAATTACGTAATCGGTCTGGGTATGGGCGGGCACGGCAATAACTCCTGCGGGAAGGTTGGCGCCGGCTTTAACGGCTCCCGCAGGAAATATAAAGACATAAAGATGTCTTTATATGATGGTGGCGGTGCCCCGCACAAACCCCAGCCACAAGCCGGGGCAACGGCCCTATGGTTGCGCCACAATGTGCGGCGAGGCGAGCAACTGCGTCGCCACGGTCAGCAATGGCGCCGAGCCGGCCATACTGGCCAGATCGTGCACCACGCCCTTCAGGTCGTGGCAGCCCATCCACGGGTGGCCGTTGCCATAGACGTTGGCCATCTCCACGTTGATGTGGTCCATCGCCTTGTTGCTGGGCAAAGCGCCGCGGTGGCCGCCGCCGAACTGAAGGCGCAACTGACGATCGGCCAGGTTCAGATCGCGCCGGTGATGCGTTTCAAAGGATTCGAAGTCCGCCTGAAAATCGTCGGCGGTGTCGCGGCAGCGCAGGCCGGTAACCAGAAGCATGATGTCGAGCCGGCGCAGCTTCTCCGCGTCGCTCATTTTTGGCGTGCCGGGGTCGGCGGAGGACGTCTGGTCGGTGCTGAGAGGGGCGGGAGCGGGCGCGGCGATGGGTGTTGCCGGCGCGGTCGCGGTCGTTGCCCGGTGGTGCAGCGCATGGTGGCCCTTGGCCAGGGCCGCCTTGCCCTTGGCCGGTGCCGCCTGCGCCGCGGTGCAAAGCCCGGCGCCAACCACCGCAACCAGCGCCATGCCGAAAAGCCAATTGCCCCCGTTTTTGTCTGCACGCATTATTATCATCCTAAGTTAGCCCGTTGGCCGGGCCCCCGCCTGTTTCTGCCAGCGCGTTAGCCTGAAAATTACTTATACGCGAGGAATCCAAATCCACTCGCGGCGAATTCCGGCCCGGATTATGCCCGGCCCGCCTCAGCAGCCGGATGGCGACGATATTCCGGCACGCCAGCGGTTGCCGCCGCCCATGGCTCCTCTATATGATGGGCTCAAGCGGCACAGAAGAGCCGTGTGACCCAAGGAGAATATCATGACCATCGCCGTTGGCCAAACCGTGCCCGATGTGAAACTGACGCTCGCCGGTGAATCCGGCCCCTCGCCGGTGCAATCGGGCGAATATTTCAAGGGCAAGAAGGTGGTGCTGTTTTCGGTGCCCGGCGCCTTCACCCCCACCTGCTCGGCCAAGCACCTTCCCGGCTATGTGGAGAATGCAGCCGCGATCAAGGCCAAGGGCGTGGACGAGATCGTCTGCACCGCGGTGAACGATGGTTTCGTGATGGGCGCCTGGGGCCGGGCTTCCGGTTCGCCCGAGATCACCATGCTGGGTGATGGCAATGGCGATTTCGCCAAGGCGCTGGGCCTCACGCTCGACCTGTCGGGCGCCGGCATTGGCCAGCGCGGCCAACGCTGGGCTGCTGTGCTGAACGACGGCGTGGTCGAGCAGCTGTTCGTGGAGGCCCCGGGCGAGTTCAAGGTGAGCGCGGCCGAGCACGTGCTGGCCAGCCTCTGATAATGTCGGTCGGGGTGCAACTGGCGATCAAGGCGCTGATTTCCGGCGCCTTGATCGCCATTGCCTCCGAAGTGGCCCGCCGCAGCCCCGGCTGGGGCGGGCTGATCGCCTCGCTGCCGCTGACCAGCATGATCGCGCTGGTCTGGCTGTGGCGCGACACGCATGACCCCTTGCGCGTGGCGGATTTCGTGAGTGGCACGGCGCTGTATGTGATCGCCGCCCTGCCGGCCTTTGGCCTGATTGCCCTGCTGCTGCGGCGCGGCGCGGGCATTGCCCCGGCGATGCTGTTCGGCGCGCTGGCGGCCATGGCGGGGTATCTGGCGCTGATGTGGGCCGGCCGCCGCTTCGGCCTGCCGGTCTAGCGGGCCGGATCGGGCGTCAGCCCACCGCCCGGTCTTCCCACAGCTTCACCTCGATCGCCCGCCACAGCCGGTCCAGGCTCTGCGCCGCCTCGGAATTAGGGGCAAAGGTGCCGATGGGCGCGCGACGAAACGCGGTCTGCTCGATCAGGCTGGATTGCGGAATGACCGGGAAAGCGGCCATGCGCCCTTCGCGCGCCAGCCGGTGGGCCCTGCGCCGCACATCATACATCGACAGCACCGGCAGCAGCGGCGGATGCCGCCCATGACAGCGCAGCAGATCGCGCCGCAGCAGGTCCAGCGCGCGCGCGGCGAGCGGCGAGGCCGGCAGGGGCACGATCAGCACATCGGCGGCGGAGATGATCTGGTCGCTGACTTCGCCCTGCATCGGCGGGCAATCGGGGATCACCCGGTCGAAATCGCGCTGCAGCGACTGCGCCAGCACCGCCAGGCGCCGGCGCTGGCCCAGCCGCGCGAGATGCAGCGGCAACGCCCGCAGGCTGTCATCCGCGCTGAGCAGCGAGAGGCCGGGAAAGGCGGTGCGCTCGATCAGTTGCTCGGGGCGGCCATCGCGCTGGAACACGCCGGCGGCGCGCAGGCGCGGCTCCACATCGATGCCAAGCAGGTAAGCCGCCCCGCCCTGCACATCCAGATCCCATAGCAGGGTGCGCTGGTGGCCCAGCATGGCACTGCGCCAAGCCAGGTCCACCGACAAGGTCGTTTTTCCCACCCCGCCCTTAGGGCTGTAAACCGCGATTACCGCCATATCGAACGCAGCCCATGTGCCATGTTAAGCCCATGGCCCTGATACAGATTGCGATACTGCACAAGCCACCATCCCCGCCCTGCCCCGATTCGGGAATGGTGTAAGTTATTGGACCGGCAATCAATAGCCCATCAGGCTGAGCACTTCCTTGCGGCTGCGATCATCGTCGAGGAAACAGCCCATCATCCGGCTGGTGACCATGCCCACGCCCGGGGTGCGCACGCCGCGTCCGGTCATGCAGCCATGCTGGGCCTCGATGACCACCGCAACGCCCTCCGGCCGCAGATTGTCCCAGATGCACTGGGCGACCTCGGCGGTCAGACGTTCCTGAATCTGCAAGCGCCGGGCAAAGGCGTGCAGCACGCGGGCCAGCTTGGAAATGCCCACCACCTTGTCGCGGGGCATATAGGCGATTGATGCCTTGCCGGTGATCGGCGCCATGTGATGCTCGCAATGGCTCTGGAAGGGAATGTCCTTCAGCAGCACCAACTCGTTATAGCCGCCCACCTCTTCAAACTGGCGCGACAGGTGAAACGCCGGATCCTCGCTGTTGCCCTCGCAATATTCCCGCCACGCCCGGGCCACACGCGCCGGCGTATCCACCAGCCCCTCGCGCGCGGGGTCGTCGCCGGCCCAGCGGATCAGTGTGCGGATGGCTTCCTGCACATCGTCGGGCACGGGCAGCTTGGCCTGGCCCGCCATAGGGCGGACAGAATCAAAATCGTCGGGATCGCAGCTCATTGACTTAACACTCCATCATCCGGGCCATCATCCGGGCCATCATCCGGGCCATCATGCGGGAGGCGCCAAGGGGCTGCCCACCGGAAACAGGCCGCGCCGCCGCGCGGGGGCGGCGAAGATCTCGTCTGGCCTCTCGGGGTCCAGCAGGGCGGCGTCGGCAAGCGCTTTCTGCGTTTGTGACAGCCGACGCAAGGGCAAAGGTGCCAGCCGGCGGCCGGTTTTCGGCAGGGAAGCCACCAAATCCGCCATACTGCCATTGCGCAAAGCCGCGGCCACCTCGCCCGCCGTGATGCCGCAGTGCTCGGCCAGCAGCCTGTGGCGCAGGTTGGCGATGGCCGGGCCAATATGGCCATTGCCGGGCCGGGCCGCGTCGATGAACAGGTCGCATTCGCTATCCAGCCCCATCGAGCGGTTATTGAGATTGGCCGATCCGACCCGCACAATCGCGTCGTCCACGATCATCAGCTTGGCATGGACGTAAATCTGCGTGCCGGCCGCGGTCAGCGGGGCATAGGCATGCAGGCGCCCGGCGTGGTCGATCCGTGCCAGCGCGCGCAGCAGGCGCGCCCGCGCATTGTCCATGGCCTGCCGCTGCAGCCAGCTATGGGCCGAAACCGAAGTGACGAGCACAATCTCCGGCGGCTCGGGTTCGGTCAGGCGAACCGCCATGGCCTCGGCAACGGCGCGAGAGGCGAAATACTGGCTCTCCATATAAATATAACGCCGCGCCCGCGCGATATGTTCCAGGAACAGCGCCTCCACCTCGCGGATCGCCGGCCCGCCGCGCCAGGGTGCGCGCGTGCGGGCGATGCCGATCTCGACATCGGTGAAATCCGCAACCAAACGCTGCGGCCACAGGGTGGCGGCGCGCGGGCGGCAGGGGTCCAGCGCGGCGCGCCGCCCCGTCCCATGGCCGCCAGACCCCAGCCAGCGTTCCCGCGCCAGTTCGCCCAGCGCGGCGGCGGCATCGCCTTCCACCAGCATCGCCAGATCGTGCCAAGGGCGATAGCGCAGCCCCCCCGGGCTGCGGCGGCGGGCGTCATGCTCGCGGTGCTCGGCGGTGTCCCAGCGGGCGAAGGTGATGTCGATACCCCCGCAGGCGGCAAGGCTATCGTCGATCACCACCACCTTTTCGTGATGAGAACACCCCATCGGCAGGGCGGAATCGAGCCGGAAGAAGATGCGCCGGTTCCATGCCCAGCGCAGCAGGTCGAGGACCATAGAGCCGCGTAGCAACACTTTGGCCGCGCCAAAGCTCCAGCGCAGCACCAGCACCCGCAGCGTGCGCCGCCGCCGCACCAGCCACACCACCAGTCCGCCCAGCCGCTCCGGATATTGCGCGCGGCGCGGCAGGTTCCACCAGCGCCGCCCGCTGCCCAGCCGAACCCTGGTGTCGAAATCCCAACCGAGCAGCATGATCCGCTCGCGCGCCGCGAGCATGGCCTCGTGCAGCAGGTTGAAATAGCCGGCGGCGTCGATCACCACATGCGCGCGGCTGGCACGGGCGAAGCGCCACACGGAGGCGCCCTGCTGCTCCCCCTCGCCTTTCATCGCCTTGCGATCCGCGTTTTGGTCCTCGTCACCCTCATCTTCATCCGCTTGTCAGTTCAGCCTTCGCGGCGTCCCGTCAAGCCAGCGGCGGTGCAATTCTCGCGCGGTTGGTGAATTTCATGATAGTGTCTTGCCACGGGAATAGCGCTATCTTCGCCGCATTCCCGTGAAGGAGCCACCTGTGCCATCGCTAGAATCCCTTCCGCGCCGCCTGATGCTGTCGGCCCTTGGCGGGCTGGCGATGGCCGGCTCGGCGACCCCCGCTTCAGCTCAGGGTGCCGCGCATATCCGTGGCGCCTATACGCTGATGGCGCCCGGCGGTGGCAGTGTCGCGCGCGTCCTCACCGACGCGGCGCAGTGCCCCGACATCCGGCTGGACGGCCAGACCGGCCCCATGCGGGAACGCGCCGGGCCGCGCACCATCGCCGCCCGCGTCAATGAATCGGACGGCTCCGCCATTGCGCCCGCCGCCTTTCCGCTGCGCGTGTGCGAGGCCCCAATCGCCCGTGCCGTACGCCACGCCGAGGTGGGCGGCATCGCCCTGCCGCTGCCCGCCACCATCATCCGGCGCATCGTGGTGATTGGTGACACCGGCTGCCGCCTGAAAGATTCCTCGCAAAGCTATCAGGCGTGCAACGATGCCGCCGCGTGGCCCTTTGCCAAGGTTGCCCTCGCCGCTGCCGCCACCCACCCCGATCTGGTGCTGCACGTCGGCGACTATCACTATCGCGAGAGCCCCTGCCCCGCGGGCAACGCGGGCTGCGCGGGCTCGCCCTCCGGCTATGGCTGGGAGGCGTGGAATGCCGATTTCTTCGTGCCTGCCGCCCCACTGCTGGCCGCCGCGCCCTGGGCTGTGGACCGGGGCAACCATGAGGAATGCGCGCGTGCCGGCGCCGGCTGGTGGCTGCTGCTCGACCCGCATGCTCTGGTGGCCGGAGCCGATTGCGCCGACCCGGCACAATTCTTTGCCGGCAACCACACCGCGCCCTATGCCGTGGAACTGGGCGACAAGGCGCGGGTGATCATCGCCGATTTCGCCGCCATCGGGGAAAAGCCCTTCTCGGCGCCCGACAAGCTGGCCCGCTATCGTGCCGATGGGGCCGCCATCACCGCGCTGGCCCTGCCAGGCGAAACGAATTTTGTCAGCGACCACTATCCATTTGGCGCGATAACCATGGGCAAGCACGATGCCCTGCGGATCGGCTATCCATCCATCGCGCAGGCATTCGGCGCCGATGCCGCCGCCGCCGGTAACGCCGCGCCCGCGCTGCCAATGGTTTCCGCCGTGATTTCCGGCCACGTTCACCTGCTGCAATATGCCGCGCAATCCGGCCATCCACCGCAGTTTGTCGTCGGCATGTCGGGCACGCAGGAGGATGAGCCCCCGGCGCCCGCCGATGCGCAAGGATCGCCCGCCGGCATTTCGCCCGGCGATCTGGCCACGCGCTACGGCCATTTCGGCTATGCTGTGCTGGACCGGCTGGACGGCGGCGCCTGGGCCTTCACCGCCTATGACATGGATGGCACGGTCCTGCTGAAGCGCATCATCGCCCGGCGCGGCGGTTGACCCGCCATGGCGCCTTGACCGGTTCGTTCAAATGAATTAATTTCTCGCCATGCAGCTCGACAAGCAATCCAGCCGGGACGTTTTGCTTACCTCGGCGCTGGATGCCTTTGGCCAGCATGGCTTCAACAGCGCCACCACCCGCGACATCGCCGGCGCCGCGAACATGCCCATGTCGCAAATCACTTACCACTTCGGCGGCAAGGAGGGGCTATACCTCGCCTGCGCCCGCATGATCGCCGACCATATGTCAGCGCGTGTCGGCGACGCGCTCGCGGCGGTTGAGGTGGCGCTTGCCGAAACGCCGGACCCGCAGACAGCGCGCCACTGCCTGCGCCTACTGCTGACCGGCCTGTCCGCGGCGATACTCGACCCGGCGGCGCTGCCCATCTCGCGCTTTGTGCTGCGCGAGCAGGCCGACCCCACGCCGGCCTTCGCCATACTTTACGATGGGGTGATGGGCCGGGTGCTGGGCGCGTTGGCCGCCGCGATCGGGCTCGTTTCCGGCAAGTCGGGCGCTGAGGCACGGGTGCTCGCCATCGCGCTGTTCGGCCAGCTCCTCGTCTTTCGCGTGGCGCAGGCCAGCGTTCTGGCATTCACCGGCTGGGTGACGGTTGGCGAGGACCAGCTCCGCGCGATCCGCGACACGCTGCTGTTCAACATAGACGCCATCTGCGACCGCTTGGAAAAGGGCCAAACCCCATGAACCGCAAGTTCCTTCTGGGTGGCGCCGCAGCGCTGACCTTGCTGGTCGCCGTCTCGGGCACCCTCTGGTACCGGGCCCACCGCGCGCCGCCACCGCTCACACTCTATGGCAATGTCGATGTGCGCGAGGTGGATCTGGGGTTCCGGGTGGGTGGGCGCATCGCCTCGCTGGCGGTGGACGAGGGCACGCGGGTGCCCGCGGGCGCCGTGCTTGGCCGGCTGGATGCCAAGCCGCTGCAGGATGCCCTCGCCGCGCAGACCGCCCAACTCGGGCTGGCCAAGGCCAATGAGGCGAAGTTCATCGCCGGCCCCCGCCCGCAAGAGGTGGAGGAGGCGCGCCAGGCGCTTGCCGCACAACAGGCCCGCACCGATCAGGCCGAGGCCGAATACCACCGCGAGCAGGGTTTGGCGCCCACGGGCGCGGTGAGCCTGCGCCAGCTGGAAACCGCCCGGGCGGATGCGAAAGCCGCGCGTGCCCAGCTCGATTCCGCCCGTGCCGCCTACGATCTGCAACGCCTGGGCTATCGCCGGGACGACATCGCCGCGGCCCGCGCACAGGCCCGGGCCGCCGCTGCCACCACCGCCAAATCCGCCACCGATCTCGACGACACCATTCTGCGCGCGCCAGAGGCCGGCATTGTGCTCACCCGCGCGCGCGAGCCCGGCGCCATCGTGCAACCCGGCGAGACGATATTCACCCTGACCATCGACCGCCCGCTGCGCGTCCGCGCCTATGTCGCCGAACCCGATCTCGGCCGCGTCAACCCCGGCCAGGGTGTGGAGGTGACGGCCGACGGCAATACGAAGACCTATCACGGCACGGTCGCCGCCATTGCCGCCACCGCCGAATTCACCCCCAAAAGCGTGCAGACCGAGAACCTGCGCGCCGATCTGGTCTATCGCGTGCGCATTCTCGTCAGCGACCCGGATGCGGCTTTGCATCAGGGGCAGCCGGTCACCGTCAAGCTGGCCCCATCCCCGTCTGGCCCCCAGAAATCCGAGCAGTGACGGCTTCCGCCGTGCCCTGCAAACCGCCCGCTGCCGAAGCCGCCGGTCTGGTCAAGCGTTTCGGCGACATCACCGCGCTCGACGGCGTTTCGATCACTGTCCGCGCGGGCGAGATGACCGGGCTGGTCGGGCCGGACGGGGCGGGCAAGACCACGCTGATCCGCATTTTGGCCGGGCTGATCGACCCCGATGCCGGCACCACCCAGGTGCTTGGCAACCCCGCCGCCCGGCTCGACCGGCGCCGGCTCGGCTATATGCCGCAGCGCTTCGGGCTGTATGAAGATCTGTCGGTCATCGAAAACCTTACCCTCTATGCCGATCTGCGCGACCTGCCGCCCTCGGATCGCCCCGAGACCTTTGGCCATCTGCTCGATTTCACCGATCTCGCCCGCTTCCAGTCGCGTCTGGCCGGCCAGTTGTCGGGCGGCATGAAGCAGAAGCTGGGGCTGGCCTGCGCGCTGGTCAGCAAGCCCGACCTGCTGCTGCTCGACGAACCCGGCGTGGGCGTGGACCCGGTCTCGCGCCACGAGCTGTGGGACATGGTGCGCACGCTCTCTGGCGAAGGCGTCGGCATCCTGTGGTCCACCGCCTATCTCGACGAGGCAGAGCGCTGCGACACGGTCTATCTGCTGTCCGAAGGCCACCTGCTGCACGCCGGGCCGCCCGACGCCCTGACCGCGCCCCTCGCCGGGCGAGTGGTGGAAGTGGCTACCCCGCCGGGCCAGCGCCGCCAGCGCCTTGCGACCTTGCGCGCCAGCGGCAGGGTGATGGACGCGGTAGTGCATGGCGACAGGCTGCGCCTGCTGCTGAAATCGCCCCCCACCCCGGACGACGAAGCCCTGGGCATCACCGCCGCCGCCCCGGTCGTGCCGCGCTTCGAGGATGGTTTTGTCGCGGCGCTGGGCGGCAGCGATTTGGGTGACAGCCAGCTTGCCGCCGCCTACCGCACTATCCCCGCCAGCGACGCCCCGGCCATCGAGGCACGCGGCCTGACCAAGCGCTATGGCGCCTTTGTCGCCGCGCAGGACATCAGTTTCAGTGTGCCGCGCGGGCAGATCTTTGGCCTGCTGGGCCCCAATGGCGCCGGCAAGTCCACCACCTTCAAGATGCTGTGCGGGCTGATAACCCCCAGCGCCGGCACCGGCGCGGTGGCCGGGCACGATCTGCGCCACGCACGGGCGGATGCGCGCCAGTCGCTCGGCTACATGGCGCAGAAGTTCTCGCTCTATGGCGATCTCAGCGTCGCCCAGAACCTGTCGTTTTTCGCAGGGATATATGGGCTGGCGGGTGCCGCCGCCCATAGCGCCATGGATCAGGTCGCCGAACTGTTCCACCTCACCCCCTATCTGCGCATGAACGCGGGCATGCTGCCGCTCGGCTATCGCCAGCGGCTCAGCCTTGCCTGCGCGGTGATGCATCAACCCCCGGTGCTGTTTCTCGACGAGCCGACCTCGGGCGTCGACCCGCTGGTGCGCCGCGAATTCTGGAACCACATCACCGGCCTGGTCGAAAAGGGCGTGACCGTGCTGGTGACCACCCATTTTATGGACGAGGCGGAATATTGCGACCGGATCTCGCTGATCTACCGCGCCCGCCAGATCGCCACGGGCACGCCGGCGGAATTGCGCGAAAAGGCGGGCGGCGTCGCCACCATGGACGAGGCCTTCGCCGCGCTGATCCGCAACGCCGAGAGCGATGCCAACACCGACCGGAGCGAGGCGGCATGAGCACGCCCATCTCCCCGCGCCGGCTGCGGGCGATGATCGTCAAGGAGAGCCTGCAAATCCTGCGCGATCCTTCCACCATCCTCATCGCCTTCGTGCTGCCGATCGTGCTGCTGCTGATCTTTGGCTATGCACTCAATCTCGATACCGGCCGCACCCGCATCGGCCTGGCCCAGCAGGACGGGGGCGAGGCTGCCGCCAGCCTGGCCCTGGCCTATCGCAACTCGCGCTGGTTCACCGTGGTGGAAAGTGGCGCCGTTCCGGCCCTGAAAGACGATCTGGTGGCGGGAACCCTCCGGGGCATCATCGTCATCCCGCAGGATTTCAGCCGACAGGCAATCGCGGGCAAGGGCACGATAGAGGCGATCACCGACGGTTCGGTGCCAAACAACGCCGCCTTCGTTGCCACCTATGCCGAGGGCGTGCGCCGGGAATGGGCGCTGGACCGGGCCGCTGAGCGCGGACACCAACCCCCGCCACCCATAGATCTGGAGCTGCGCAACTGGTTCAACCCCGGTTCGATCAGCCGCCATTTCCTGGTGCCGGGGGCAATCGCTATCGTCATGACGATCATCGGCTCGCTGCTGACCGCGCTGGTGGTGGCCCGCGAGTGGGAACGCGGCACGATGGAAGCGATCATGGCCACGCCGTTGCTGATGGGCGAACTGATCGCCACCAAGGTTCTGCCTTATTACGTGCTGGGCCTAGGCGCGATGACGGTGTGCACGGTGGTCTCGCTGGTGTTGTTTCAGGTGCCGTTTCAGGGGTCGGCGCTGGCGCTGTTTGCCATTGCCTCGTGTTATCTGTTCTGCGCGCTGGGCCAGGGTTTGATGATCTCGGCCCTCGCCCGCAACCAGTTCGTTGCCAGCCAGATCGCGCTGCTCACCGCCTTTCTGCCCTCGCTGCTGCTCTCGGGCTTCATTTACGAGATCAGTTCGGCCCCGCTGTGGGTGCAGATGGTGACGCGTATCGTCCCCGCCCGCTATCTCATCCCCAGCCTGCAGACGGTGTTTCTGGCGGGCGACGACTGGGGCCTGTTCTTGCCGAACATGGCGGTAATGCTGCTGTTCGGCGCCGGCTTTTTCGCCATAACCGTGCGCGCCACGAAAAGGCGGGTGGCATGAACAAATGGCAGGCCTCTTTCACCCGCTGCTGGGCGATGATCGTCAAGGAGATGTGGGCCGTGCTGCGCGATCCGCGCGCGCGCCTGATTCTGGTGGTGCCGCCGATCCTCCAGCTCGTGCTCTTCGCCTCCGCCGCGACGCTGGAGGTAACGAACGTTGACATCGGCATCCTCGACCACGACAACGGCCCGGCAGCCCGCGAATTCATTCAGCAACTGGCGGGAGCACGCAACATCCATGCGCTGGTGCCGCTGGCGTCCGAAGATGATCTGGCCCACGCGATCGACCGGCGGCGCGTGCTCTGCGCCATCGTGCTCGGCCCGCAGTTCAGCCGCGATGCCGCCGCCCACAGAACCGCCACCGCGCTGGCGATCTGCGATGGCCGCCGCTCGAATTCCGCGCAGATCATGGGTGGCTATCTCGCGCAGATCGCCACCAACACCGGCGCCGCCCTGCGCGGCCTGCCACCGGATGCGCCCGGCAATGGCGGCACAATCACCCGCCACATGTTCAACCCGAACCTCGATTTCCTGCACTTCGTGCTGCCGGCTCTGGTGGCAACGGTGGCTTCGATCTCGGCGCTGTCGGTCTCGGGGCAGTCGGTCGCGCGTGAGCGCGAGTTGGGCTCGTTCGATCAGTTGATGGTGGCGCCCTTGCGCCTGCCCGAAATCCTCATCGGCAAGATGACCCCGCCGCTATTGGTCGGGCTGTTCAACGCCACGCTCTATCTGGTTGTCATCACGCAGTTGTTCGGCGTGCCGCTAACCGGGTCGGTGTTCGCCTATTACTTCGCGACGCTGTTCTACCTCACCGCCAATATCGGCATCGGCATAACCCTGTCTTCGGTGGCGCAGACGCAGCAGCAGGCCTTTCTCGGCGTTTTTCTCGTCACCGTACCCATGAGCCTGCTCTCGGGCTTTTCGGCGCCCGTGGACAATATGCCGCACTGGCTGCAGATCGTGGCCCTTGCCGACCCGCAAATGTACATGGTGGACGTGATGGAGGGGCTGTTCCTGAAGGCCATGCCTTTCGCCGCGGTGCTCGCCAATGTCTGGCCGCTGATGGCGATTTCGGCAGTGACGCTGACGGTTGCCACCCTCCTCTTCCGTTCGCGAATGGAGTGAACCCCCTTGCGTAGCCTGACCCTCCCGCCGCTGGCTGTTCTTCCCCTCGCACTGTTGGCGGCTTGCGCCGGGCAGCCTGCGCCGCCGCCTCCCGTGGCGGGCGCGCAGGGCGCCTGGATCGCACAGGTGCCGGAGGGTCCGATCGCCGCGCATTGGTGGGCCGCGCTTGGCGATCCGACGCTCGATGCGCTGATAGCCCGCGCCATTGCCACCAACCCGGACCTCGTCGAGGCACAGGCCAAGCTGCGCACGGCGCGCGCGACGGTGGAGGCGACAAGGGGGCGCGAGTTGCCGCAGGTGAACGCCTCCGGTTCCGTCACGCGGAACGAAGTCAGCGACAACGGCCTGATTCCATTCCGTGAGCTGCCCGGCATATCGCGCGTTTACAACCTGTTCGATGCCGGATTTGATGCGACCTGGGAGATCGACCTGTGGGGCGCCCGCGCCGCCGCCAGCCGGGCCGCCGCCGCCCGAGGCCAAATGGCCGTAGCCCAGGCCGCGGGCATTCGCCTGCAAATGGTCGCGGAAGTGGCGCGGACCTACACTGAATTGCGCTCCGCCCAGAACCGCCGCGCCAATCTGGCAGCGCAGGTTGAGGCGCTCACCACACTCTCCGCGCTGCAACACCAGCGCTTTGCCGCCGGCGAAACCCCACGCGATGACGCGCTGGCCGCCGCGCAGCGCCTTGCCGCCGCGCAGGCGTCGCTGGCCAGCCTGGAGGCCGAGCTTGCCGCCAATGCCTATGCGCTGGCCGTGCTCAGCGGCCAGCCACCCGAAGCCCTGCAACCGCTTGCCGAGGCGCGAGGGCCCATTCCCACGGCCCCGCAGACGACACTGCTCGGCCTGCGCTCCGAGGTGTTGCAGCGCCGCCCCGACATTGCCGCCGCGTCGGCCGAACTCGCCGCAGCCGTCGCCGATGCCGATAGCGCCCATGCAGCACTGTTCCCCAGCCTGTCGCTGACCGGCAGCATCGGCCAGCAAGCGCGCAACAGCGGTGACTTCACCGCCGCCGATTCCACGCGGTACAGCTTTGGCCCCTCGCTGCATTGGCCGATCTTCGCCGGCGGGCAGTTGCGCGCTCAACTCAGGGGCGCCCGGGCATCGGCCGATGCCGCCGTGGCGCGATACCGCAAGGCGGTGCTCAGCGCCCTTTCCGACAGCGAGACCGCGGCCAACCGCTATGCGCGCGCGGGGCAGTCGCGCGCCGCCGCGAATGATGCCGCCATCGCCGCCGCTTCAACCAGCGCCCTGGCGCAAGCCCGGTTCTCACAAGGGGAGGATAGCCGCGCTCAGGCGCTGGAGGCCAAATTGGCGGCGCTGACGGCGGAGCAATCCGCCCTGTCCGCCCGCGCCAGCGCCACTACCGCCTGGATCGCGCTGGGCAAGACGCTGGGCGCCGCGGAATAGGCCCCGCGCGGCGGATTCAGCCCGTCATACCCGGGCGGGCGGGATGGTCATCACGATCACCAGCCCCTCCTCGCGCCATTGCCGCTCGATCTTCGCGCTGATGCTGTTCAGCGAAGCCCTGACCAGCCTGCTGCCAAAGCCTTCCACCGGTCGCTCCGGCGCGGGGCTCGGCCCACCGGTTTCGGTCCACCGAAGTTCGAGATTCTCGCCCGAGCGCGACAGGTGAACGGTCAGGCGCCCTTGCTGCGTGGAGAGGGCGCCATATTTGGCGGCGTTCATCGTCAGCTCGTGGAGCATCAGCGCCACGGAGCTCAGATGGTGGTTGCCGATCGGCAAATCCTGCCCATCCAGCGTGATGGTGAACTGCCCGGGAAAGGGCTCCAGAATGGCGTGCAGCAGAGCGCTCAGTGGCGTGCTGGCTGTACCGTCCCTTTCCCAGCGAAGATCGGGCAGGGTGAGCGCATGGGCGCGGGCCAGCGATTTGATCCGGCCGCTCAGGGCCTGCACCAGATCCTCGACACTGCGGGCATCGCGCGCGCTCAGGGTGACCAGGGCCGAGGTCACCGCGAACAGGTTCTTGATGCGGTGGTCCATCTCGCGCAACAGCAGTTTCTGACCATCTTCGGCGAGCTTGCGCTGGGTAATGTCCCGCAGAATCTTCGACGCCCCCTGAATTTGGCCATCCCCATCGCGCACGGGCGAAACGGTGACCGAGACATGGACCAGCTCGCCGCCGCGGGTGCGCCGCAGGGTTTCGAAATGCTCGATGCGCTCGCCCCTGCGCACTTGCGCCAGAATTTCGGTTTCTTCCGAGAGCCGTTCGTCGGGGATGATGATGGTGATGGGCTGCCCGATCGCCTCCTCGGGCGTAAAGCCGAACAGACTTTGCGCCGCGGCGTTCCAGCTGGTGATGACGCCATCGAGCGTTTTGCTGATGATCGCGTCATCCGAACATTCGATAATCGCGGCCAGCCAGGCGCCGGTCTCCAGACCGGACAGCTGAGGATCAATGAAATCTGGCATGGCTGTATCCCATTTCGTGACGGGAGCATAAATTAACTCACAGCCAGCAGCGGTCAATTGGACTAGGTAGGCGCCCGTTATACACAATGCCCCGAAAAATGTGGAGATTTCTCGCTTCGCCGGGGGTTGATGGGCGGAAGCGCGCGGCTGTTCTTCCGGGTGACGGAATACCGAACGTCACGCGGCCCGGCAGTTATCCGGTGACAGGACGGATCCTTTCGTCGTCCGGCTCACCTGTCGATAAGGGCGGCAGATTTGTCCGCTTGTGTCTGACCGGCTCCCCTGCCCCGCGCGCGTAATTGGCTTCCGTTTCATAACCAGTGCGGAAAATGCCGCGAAGGAGTTGGGTGCACAGCAGGTCCGCCGCCGGATGGGCTAGGTGTTTGGGCGCGCATGGTGAGGGCCCTCCGCCCGTCGCGCAGGCATTTTACCGCAATGCCAAAGCCCGGAGACGTCCCCCAAATCCCGATCCGGGGCGCAAGCCAATCCGCCGCGCAATCGGGTGGAAAAACCGCCTCGCTCTGGTATCCCCCTCGCTTCCTGAACACAGACACGAACGGGTGGCGGAGAAGCGGATGACGAATACACACAGCCTTGGCGAACCCCTCTCGATGAAACGCGGCCCGGCGCTGCGCAACCGCTTCATGCTGGCACCGATGACCAATTTGCAAAGCGGGGATGACGGCCGCCTGTCTGACGATGAATACCGCTGGCTGACGATGCGCGCCGAGGGGGGATTCGGTTTGACGATGACCTGCGCGGCCCATGTGCAGGCCAATGGTCAGGGCTTTCCCCGGCAGCTGGGCGCGGGCGAGGATATGCATGTGGCGGGACTTGCCCGGTTGGCCCGGGGCATCAGGGAGTTCGGCTCGGTCTCGTCGTTGCAGCTCCATCACGCGGGCAATCGCGCGCCGCGAGACCTCGTCCCGCAGCCCGTCGGCCCCTCTGACGACGCCGAAACAGGTGCCCGCGCACTGACCCTCGACGAGGTCGAACAGTTGCGCGACGATTTCATCGCGGCGGCCCGGCGCGCTCAGGCGGCGGGGTTTGACGGGGTGGAGGTGCACGGCGCCCACGGTTACGTGATCGCCCAGTTCCTCTCGCCCGAGGTCAACCGGCGCGAGGATCGCTATGGCGGCAGTCTGGAGAACCGTGCCCGGCTGCTGTTTGAAATCATCGACGGCATTCGCGCCGAATGTCGGCCCGATTTCCAGGTCGGCCTGCGCCTTTCGCCAGAGCGGTTTGGCCTGCAACTGGGAGAAATACGCGAAGTGGCCGCACAGCTGTTACGGCAGGAAGCCATCGACTACCTCGACCTGTCGCTGTGGAATGCATTCAAGGAACCCGAAGAAGAAGCTTGTCAGGGCCGCTCGCTGCTCAGCTATTTCACCGATCTGCCGCGCGGCGCGGTGCGGCTGGGCGCCGCGGGCAAAATATCGACCGCCTCGGACGCCGCGCGGATTCTTGAAGCCGGATGCGACTTTGTGTTGATCGGGCGCGCGGCCATTCTTTGTCACGATTTCCCCAACAGGGTCCTGCGCAATTCAGACTTTCAGCCTCCGGCGCTGCCGGTGAGCGAGCAATATCTCGCGGCCGAGGGACTTGGCCCTCACTATGTAAACTATCTGCGGACATGGCCGGGCTTCGTTGGCGACTCTGCCCCAATCTAAGGCGCCGCCTTTCGGCGTCACCGGGTGCGGAGGAAGCTCTATCGCGCTGATCCCAACCCCATGGCTGGCAAAAGCGGTACGAAGGCGCGAGAGATCCTCCGGGCTGGGTGCACGTGAATTCCGGGCCCCCCGTCGGGGACCCGGAAACTGGTCAAATTGAAGATTGGTGCACCCGGAACGATTCGAACGTCCGGCCCTCAGATTCGTAGTCTGATGCTCTATCCAGCTGAGCTACGGGTGCGGGAGAGGCGCCAATAGGGGCCATTTTCCGGCTTGGCAAGCACCTATTTGCGCGCGATCCACATGCACGCTGTCGGAACGCCAGTTTGGGGGCTCGGCGCCAGTTCAGCCCCTTGCGTGCATGCGCAGCAGCGCGTCGGCAAGCGGATAGTCGAGTGGTGGCATGGCCAGTGTCGGCACCACCTCGGGGGCAAACCAGCCAATTTCCTCGCCATCCAGACAGACCGGCTCGCCCTGCCATGCCGTGCAGGCAAACAGCAGGATGACCGGGCCAGCGGCATCCACAGCGGTGCAAACAGCGAATCCCACCGGCTCCAGCATCTCCGCACAAAGGGTCACGCCCAGTTCCTCGGCGATTTCGCGCGCGGCGGCCGACGGCAGCGTCTCACCGGGTTCCACCTTGCCGCCGGGAAACTCCCAAAGCCCCCCATGCTGGCGGCCAAGGCGCCTGCGCTGCATCAGCACCCGGCCGTCGGGGCCGATAAGCGCCACAGCCACAACCAGCATGTTTCCTTGCGACATCCGCGCTCACCATTCCTCTAAACCCGTAATTGTACGGAGTAATTCCACACACGTCGCTACGACAATTTATCCAATCGGGTGCATAAACCGTGGCGTCACGGCAAGAGAATTCACCCGGGCGATAGTCCCGGTGAGCGCTCAATGCCAACCCGTTCGATCAAACCGCCGATCAGGCCGGGGAAATACCATATTCACGCCAGAGACTGCGACAGGAGACTGAAGATGACGTTCATCAAGAAGCTGTTTTCCGATGATGCGGGCGCCACCGCCATCGAATACGGCCTGATCGCGGCCCTCATCGCGGTTGCTTCGATCACCGCGATGAATGGCCTTGGCACCCAGTTGAAGGCCACGTTCAACGCCACCTCGAAGGCCATGAGCACCGGCGACGCCAGCGCCGCCTGATCTGGCGGCGGCTGGCTGCCACTGCAAAGCTGACAATTCCGCCGGGTGCTGCGCCCGGCGGAATTGCTCCGGCGCGTCGCTTCACACCCCTCACCCGGCGCGCGTTCGCCGGGGCCGGGGCCGAGGGCTGCCGCGCCTCAGATTTCCCCAATCGCCAGATAGCGGTCGGCGCGGCGGGATTGCAGCTGCGCGGGTGTCAGTTTGGCCAGCGCGTCCAGTTCCTCCGCCAGCGCGGCGCCGAGGGCGCGCGCCATGCCCACAGGGTCGCGATGTGCGCCGCCCGTGGGCTCGGGCACGATTCGGTCGATGATGTTCAAACCCAGCAGATCCTGCGCGGTCACCTTCATCGCCTCCGCGGCGTCGGCGGCCTTCTCGGCCGTGCGCCACAGGATGGAGGCACAACCTTCAGGGCTGATCACCGCATAGACGGCGTGTTCCAGCATCAGCACGCGTTCGGCACTGGCCAGCGCCACCGCCCCGCCGGAGCCACCTTCGCCCACAATCACGCTGACCATGGGCACCGGCAGGCCAAGGCAGGCCTCGATCGCCCGGGCAATCGCCTCGGCCTGCCCGCGTTCCTCGGCCTCAACGCCGGGAAAGGCGCCGGAGGTGTCGACGAGCGTGACCACCGGCAGGCCAAAGCGCCCTGCCAACTCCATCAGGCGGATCGCCTTGCGATAGCCCTCCGGCTTGCCCATGCCGAAATTGTGTTTGATGCGGGTGTGGGTGTCGTGGCCCTTCTCATGGCCGATCAACATCACCCGCCGGTCCCCGTCCTTTTGGCCAAGCCGTGCGAATCCGCCGATGATCGCCTGATCCTCGCCAAAGCAGCGGTCGCCGCCCAGCGGCACGAAATCGGTAAAGATGGTTGCGACATAATCGAGGAAATGCGGGCGCATCGGGTGGCGAGCCACCTGCGTCTTTTGCCACGGCGTCAGCGCCTTGTAGGTACTGGCCAATAGCCCCGCGCTCTTGCTCTCCAGCCGGGCGATTTCTCCGGAAATGTCCAGATCGCCATCGGCCGCGGTGGCACGAAGATCGGCAATGCGCGCTTCCAGAGCGGCCACCGGCTTTTCGAATTCGAGAAAGGTCACCATCGGCCGGGCGATTAAACCGCATCGCCCCGCCCCGCAAGTAAAAGCCGCGTAAACGCTTCAATTCCGGCGCCGCGCCAGCGGATGCCTTTCATTCACCAGCGCCACCAGCCGCGCCGAATCGACATGGGTGTAGATCTGGGTGGTGGCGATGTCGGCATGGCCGAGCAGCGTTTGCAGCACCCGCAGATCCGCGCCGCCCTCCAGCAAATGGGTGGCAAAGGCGTGGCGCAGCACATGGGGGCTCAGCCGCTCTGGCGCGAGGCCTGCCCGCGTGGCCAGGTCGCGCAGCAATTGAAACAGGCGGATGCGGGTGAGATGGCCCTTTTCGCCGCGAGAGGGAAACAGGAACCGGGAGGCCGGCTTCACCCCGTCCTTGGCCCGTCCTTGGCCCCGTCCTTGGCCCCGTCCTTGGCCCC
>CAIXXP010000120.1 GCA_903923465.1 uncultured Sphingomonadales bacterium
GCCAACGCGCTGGTGCCCGCGCCGGTGAGCGAGGTGGTGGTTTCGGTGAACGCGCCGTCCTCGCCCCATCCGCTGCCCACCTGCGACGCCGCCACCCTGGCCGAGCTGTTCGCCGCCAATGTGCTCACCCATTTCAACGCGGCCAAGGCCATCATCCCCGCCCTGCCGGCCGGTGGCAAATTCATCGGCATCGGCGGCGGCATGGCCGATCTGATCTTCCCCGGCATGGTGCCGGTGTCGATGGGGCAGGCGGCGCTGCGCAACCTCTATCGCGGGCTGGCGAAGGAATATCGCAGCAAGGACAAGCCCGACGGTCCGCTGATCCGCGAACTGATGATCGTCTCGATGGTGAACGGCGAGAGCAAGCGCGGGATCGCGCAGGACAGTTGGGTCACCGATCTGGACATTGGCCAACATCTGCTCGCCCTGCTCGACAACCCGGAAAACTTCGACGCGCCGGTCACCATGCTGAAGTCGCGCGATCAGGTGGGCAAGCCGGACAAGGCCGCGGGCTGAGCCGAGCGGGCAAGACGCGACCGCCAGCCATCACCCTTGTGCGCAAAACCGGCGCGGCGCCCGGCGCCCTGTTCACGCGGTGACCAGCCCGGTACAGCTTGCGGCAATCACCGGCTGAAAACATGCTTCGGAAGGCACAGGATGGATCTGAACGGAAAACGGGCATTCGTGACGGGCGGGGCCGGGGGCATTGGCGGCGCCATTTCACGCACGCTGCGCGATGCCGGCGCCGAAGTGACGGCCACGGTGCTGAATGAGGACGAGGCCGCCCGCGCCGCCGCCGATGCCAGCCTGGCCGGCATCGCGCTGGTGGTGCTCGATATCCGCAGCGACCCGGCGGTGATCGCCGCCGCGCAGGCGCAAGAGCCGACGGACATTCTCGTGAACTGTGCCGGCACGACGATGCGCGGCCCGGCGGCCTTTGGCGAAGATGGCTTCGATCTGGTCGTGGACATCAACCTGAACGGCAGCATGCGCTGCGCCCGCGCCTTTCACCCCACGCTGGCGCAGCGGCAGGGCTGCATCATCAACATCGCCTCGGTGATGAGCACTTTCGGCAGCGGCACCGCGCCGGGCTATGCCGCCAGCAAGGGCGGGGTGGTGCAATTGACCAAGAGTCTCGCCATCGCCTGGGCGCCGGACAATATTCGCGTCAATGCCATCGCCCCGGGCTGGATCGTCACCCCGCTCACCGATGCCCAGATCGACGATGCGCTGCGCCAGCGGGTGATCGCCCGCACGCCGATGGCCCGCTGGGGCGACCCGCAGTTCATTGGCGACGCCGCCCTGTTCCTTTCCTCCTCGCGCGCCAGCTTTATCACGGGCATCACCCTGCCCGTGGATGGCGGCTATACGGCAGTATGACCATGACCCAGCTTCAGCATTGGCGGCTTACGCGCCGCAGCCCCCACCTCACCCGCGACCTGTTCGAACTGGTGCCGACGACGCTGCCCGACACATTGCAGCCCGGCGAAATCCGTGTGCGCACCATCTGCTTCTCGCTCGACCCCTATCTCGCGCGCGGCATGCAGACGTGGGCCGGCGAGGTGCCGGGCTGGGCCGAGGGCGTGATCCACGGACGCATCGTTGGGGAAGTCATCCAATCCGCCGCGCCCGACATCGCGGTTGGCGAGCGCGTGTGGGGCGTGGGCCGGTGGCAGGCCGAGGAAATCCTGCGGGCCGAGGCCATCACCAGAATTGCCCCCGAGATCAACCCACCCAGCCTGGCGATCGGGCTGATCGGCGCATCGGGCATCAGCGCCTGGGTGGGGCTGCATCTGGCCAATCCCAAGCCGGGCGAGACCGTGCTGGTGACCGCCGCCACCGGGCCAGTGGGCGCCACTGCCGGCCAACTCGCCAAGCGGCGTGGCTGCCGGGTGATCGGCATTGCCGGCGGGGCGGACAAATGCGCCCATGCCGTGGCCAATCTCGGCTTCGAGATCTGCCTCGACCACCGCGAGCCCGATCTGGCCGGCCGCATCGCCGCCGCCGCGCCAGAGGGCATCAGCATCCTGTTCGAGAATGTCGGCGTGCGCATGATTGACGCCGCCCTGCCCAGCATGGTGGCCAGCGGGCGCATCTCGATGTGCGGGCTGGCGGCGCATTACAATTCCGACGAGCCCTTCGTCTTCCAGAATTTCAAGGAATTCCTCTATCGCCAGATCGTGATGACGCCCTTCATGACCGCCGGCCATCGCCATCTCTATCCCGCCGCGCAGGCCGAACTGCTGGCCGGGGCGCTGGATGGTTCGATCCACTGGGACGAGACGGTGATCGACGGGCTGGAGAATGTCGCCACCGCCTATCTGGCGATGCTGGAGGGCACCGGCACCGGCAAGCGCCTCATCCGTATCTGATCCGAAATTGCCAAAAACGGCACGCTGCTCCTGCGAGCCGCGTGCCGTTTAGATAGCGCGACTCAGACGAGCCGCATGCCGTTAGGACAGCGCGGCTCAGGCGAGCCGCGCACATCGTTTCAGGCGCGCAGCCGCGCGCGGGCCATATCCAGCACCACCACATCGCGGGTGGCAACGCGCGCGCGAAAGGCGACGCTGTCCCCCTCGTCCCAGATATCCACGCTGATCGTCTCGCCGGGGAACACCGGCCTGGAAAAGCGCGCCTCGATCGCCTGCAACTCGCGCCCGGCGAAATGGCGCGTTAGCGCGACAGCGGCGATGCCGAATGTGGCCAGCCCATGCAGGATGGGCCGCGAGAAGCCCGCCCTGACCGCAACCTGCGGGTCGGCGTGCAGCGGGTTGCGATCCATGTTGAGCCGGTAGAGCAGCGCCAGATTGGCGGCGGTGGGCGTGTCCACGCAGGCATCGGCAGGGCGCTGCGGCAGCGGTTGAAAGGGCCGGCAGGGGTTCTCCGAAAGGCCGAAGCCCCCGGCAGTGCGGGCAAAGGAGCCGGATTCCGCGCGCGAGTAGAGCGTGCCGGTCTCGGCATCGCGGATCTCGCGCCGCAACGTGATGACCGCGCCCTTCTCGCCCTTGTCCTCCAGCCCGACCACGCGGTTCTCGCTGATCATAGGCCGGCCCACCGGCAGCGGCGCGAACAGCTCCAGCCGCTGCGAGCCATGGACGATCTTGCTGTAGTCGATGTTCGGCCGCGGATCGCGCATCCATGGGCCGGGGTGGCCCAGCACCAGCGGCATGGTGGCGAAGGTCTTGAGGCCCTTCTCGTAGGTATAGGGCAATTCGGCCGTATCCAGCGGATCGGCGCTGAGGCCGATGCTGAGGGCGTAGAACATCGCATCCCGGTCGGTGAGTTGGCAGGTCACCGGGGCCAGTTCCAGCCCCCGCACATAATCGAGATTCAGCGTCATGGCGGACCTTCTCCGGTCAATGGGCGGGCGCGGCGCGGCCGGCGACGATGAGGCTGTCGACCGCCACAACGCCCTCGCCGGGGCCATAGACGAACACCGGATTCAGGTCGATCTGCTCGACAGCACCTTCCACGCCGGCCAGATCGGACAGGCGGCAGATGAGGTCGATCAGCGCCGCGATATCGCCGCCTTCCTGCCCCCGCACGCCCTTCAGGATGGGCGCGGTTTTCAGCTGGTCGATCAGCCTAGCGGCATCGCCGCGCGAGACGGGCACCGGCGCGAAGGCGACATCCTTCAGCACCTCCAGATAGATGCCGCCCGAGCCGACCATGATCAGCGGGCCGAAATCGGCATCGCGGATGAGGCCGACGACGATCTCGTGCCCTTTCGGCATCATCTTCTGCACCAGCACGCCCTCGATATGGGCATGGGGAGCATAGGCGCGCGAGCGGGTAGTGACATCGGCGAAGGCCTGGGCCAGCGTGTCGGCGGTGACATTCAGCGCCACGCCGCCGGCCTCGGTCTTGTGGGCGATGTTGGGGGACTGGATCTTCAGCACCACCGGGAAGCCCATGGCCTGTGCCGCCTGCATCGCCGCCTCGGCATCGCCCGCCAGTGCCGAGGGGGGCATGGGCAGGCCATAGGCGGCGAGCAGGGCCGCGCTGTCGGCCTCGCCCAGAACGCCATTGCCGAGGTGGGGGAAGCGCGCCACCGGAGCCTTGGCGGGCAACTCGGGCAGACCCCGCGCCTGAAACTGGGCATAGCGGTCGAGCGCGGCCAGTGCCGTGGCGCAGGCGCGGAAGCTGCGATAGCCCTGCCCACCCAGATCGGCCAGCGCGGCCAGCGCCTCTTGCGAGGGGCGGATATGCGAGTGGAACAGGATCGGCTTGTTGCTGCCGGCGATCAGCGGCGCCAACACATCGGCCAGGCCCCGCACCCGCGCCGCATGGGCCAGCCCCATGTTGACGATGGCAGCGTCGATCTCGTCGCTGCCCAGAACCTTTTCGAGAATGCGCACCAGCGTGCGGCCGCCATCCTCAATCGCCTGCGCCGTCGCATCCACCGGGTTGGCGGTGGAGCCGAAATCGGGAATGTCGGGCGAGATTGTGGCCTGCAAAGCGGCGCTCAGCACCGGCACGTCGACCCCTTCGATGCCGCATAGATCGGCGGCCCATGCCCCGGCGCCGCCCGAAGTGGTGACCACCGCCGCGCGCTTCACCGGGCGCTTTAGTTCACCTTGCGGCGAGCGCGCGAAAGCGGCGGCGGCGGCCAGCATCGCCTCCAGATCGAACAGGCGGATCAGGCCATAGCGCTCGAACATCGCGTCGTACGCCGTGTCGGCCCCGGTGAGATGAGCGGTATGCGACACGGCGGCGCGCTGCCCCGCCTCTGACCGGCCGATCTTCATGATGATGATCGGCACGCCGGCCGCCGCCGCCTTGCGCGCCACCGGCGCCAGCCGCGCGGGCGTCTTCAGCCCCTCGACGAACATCAGGATGACGCCGGCCTCGCCCTCGTCGAGCAGATGCTCGACCATGTCGAGGCACTCGATATCGCCCTCGTTGCCGGTGGTGAGCACGGCATGGACATCGAGATGCTCGGCCAGCGCGTGGCCATAAAGGGCAAAGCCCAGGCCGCCGCTTTGCGAGACGATGGCCAGCTTGCGGCCCGGCCGGGGTGCCGCGCGGGCGTTTTGCTGGGCATCATCCACCACGCCGGCGAAGGTGCAGGCAAGGCCGCCGCTGACGGCATAGCCTTCGGTGTTTGGCCCCATGTAGCGGAAATCTGCCCCGCCAATCGCCAGTTTCAACGCATCCTCATCCACGCCGGAGGACAGGATGACCGCGCCGCGGGCCCCGGCGGCCACGGCCTCGGCGACGATGGCCGGAACCGTCTCGCCGGGGGTGGCGATCAGCACCAGATCGACGCCGCCGGGAATGGCCGCCAGCGAGGCAAAGGCGGGCTTGCCCTGAATGACGCCGCCGCGCGGGTGCACCGGATAGACCGGCCCCGCATAGCCGCTGTTCAGCACCAGCTTCAGCAGCTTGCCGCGCAGCCGCGCCGGATCGTTGGCCGCACCCACCACTGCCACACTGCGAGGCGTGAAAAACACCGAATACATGGGCATCACTCGCCGGTGAACTTCGGGCGGCGCTTTTCGAGGAAGGCGTCCACCGCTTCCTTGTGGTCGGCCGAGATATTCGACAGGCCCTCATAGGCCATGCCGACATCCATCATCGCCTGGGCCAGTTGACGCAGCGGCACGTTGATGGTCATCTTGGTGCCATAGATGCTCTGCGAGGCGCCTTCGGACAGCTTCTTGGCCCATTTCTCGGCGAGTTCTTCCACGCCATCATAGGTGGGGGCGGAGGCGGCGATCAGGCCGATATCGGCCGCCTCCTTGCCGGTGACCGGCTCGCCCAGCAGCAGGAAGCGCTTGGCCCGGGCAAAGCCCAGCATCTGCGGCCACAATAGCGAACCGCCATCGCCCGCCACCAGCCCGACGTTCACATGCGGATCGAGAATCTTGGTATCGTCGGTGGCGATGACGAAATCGCACAGCAGCGGCAGGGTGGCGCCCAGCCCCACGGCGCTGCCCTGGATCTTGGCGATGGTCGGCTTCGGGCATTCCAGCACCGTGTAGACCAGGCGGCGGCTGCCCGCCATGCCGCGCGCATAGATGGCGGGATCGTCGACCTTGCGCTTCATCTGGGCGAAATCGCCGCCGCCGCAAAACACATCGCCCTCGCCCGAGAGCACCACGGCGCGCACGGCGTCATCGAAGGTGGCGTCGAGAAAGGCGTTCTGCAGCTCGGCATTGACGAAATCGTCGATGATGTTGCGCTTGTCGGGACGGTTCAGCGTGATGCGCAGAATGGCGCCGTCCAGCATGACGCGGATGAGTTTGTAGCGGGCGTAATCGACGGGCATGGTGGCGATCCTTATTGGGAAATTACAGCGGTTCGGCGCCGGGGCGGCGACCCAGATCGGCAAAGCGCCGCAGGTGGAAGCCGGCGTTGCCAAACAATTGGTTGATGGTGGTCAGGCGCATGTAGTGATGGCCAATGTCCAGTTCCTCGGCCACGCCCATGCCGCCGTGCAACTGCACCGCGTAGTAGCCGACGAACTTGCCCGAGCGACCCACCTGCACCTTGGCGGCGGAGATGATGCGCTGGCGCCGCGCATCCGCATCGCCCAGCGACAGCGAGGCGACATAGGTCATCGAGCGGGCGGTTTCTGTCTGGATATACATGTCGGCCATGCGGTGTTGCAGCACCTGAAACTTGGCCAGCGGCGCGCCATATTGCTCGCGGGTGCGGGTATATTCAGCGGTGGCCGGCACCAGATGCGCCATGGAGCCCAGCGCCTCGCCGCACAGACCGGCAATGCCGTGATCGAGCGCGAGGGTGATGAGATCAACTGCTTCATCCTGTACGCCGACGATGGCCTCGGCGCCCAGGGCAAGGTTTTCGATCACCACTTCGGCGGCGCCGTGGCCGTCGATCATGCGGAACGGGCGGCGGGTTACGCCCTCTGCCATGGCGTCAACCTCGAACAGGGTGAGGCCCGCGGCATCGCCATGCGCGCCGCCGGTGCGCGCGGCGACCAGCAGCACATCGGCGCTGTCGCCGCCGATGACCACCGGGGCCCGGCCATTCAGCACGAAACCGGCACCTTGCCGAGTGGCGGTGAAGCTGTGGTGCTCGGGGCTGTGCATTGCGTGGGTGCCGCCGGCGACCAGCGCCAGCCGGCATTCGCCCGAGACCACCCGCGCGATCAGATCGTCGCGTCGCGTGCCTTGCAGGCCCGCGATGAGCAACCGGCCGCAGACGATGGCCGTGGCCAGATAGGGCGCGGTGACGAGATGGCGCCCCATGCGCTCCAGCAGCACCATGGCATCCACCGGCGAGCTGGCAAAGCCGCCGAGTTCCTCCGGAAAGGCCGCGCCGATCCAGCCCATCTCGGCGATATCGTGCCAGAAACGGTCCTGTCCGGGGCGGTCGGTGAGCAAAGCCTTGCGCTGGGGCAGATCGTGGCGGTCGGTCAAAAAACGATCGGCCGCATCGAACAGCATCTGCTGGTTGTCGTTATAGTTGAAGTCCACGTGTAGCGCCCCCTCAGACGTTCAGGATGCGGCGCGCGATGATATTGCGCTGAATTTCGGAGCTGCCGCCATAGATGGTCAGCTTGCGCCGGTCGAAATATTGCTGGGCCATGTGGGCAGCCTCTGGCGCGACCACGGGCGCGCCCGCGGGCAGGCTCCACGGGTGCACCAGCGATTCGATCTCGGCCACTTCCATCAGCAGTTCGGTCAGCGCCTGCTGGATCTCGCCGCCACGGATCTTCAGCACCGAGACTTCCGGCCCCGGCGCTTTGCCGGACAGTTCGTCGGCCAGCACGCGCCAGGCGGTATAGCGCAGGGCCAGCAGGTCGGTCTCCACCTCGGCCACACGCTGCGCCAGCACGGGGTCGTCGCCGATCAGACGGCCGTCCGCCCCGGTGCGCTCCAGCGCGGCGGCCAGTTGCCGGGCCAGCGCCATGTTCGGGCCGATGCCGGCGCCCACCAGCCGCTCGTGGCCGAGCAGGAACTTGGTGATGGTCCAGGCATCACCCTCCTTGCCGACAAGGTTGCTGACCGGCACGCGGACATCGGTGATCTGCACCTCGTTCACCGCATGCATGCCGCCGATGGTAATGATCGGGCTGACCTGCACGCCCGGCTGCTCCATATCGATCAGCAGGAAGGAA
>CAIXXP010000121.1 GCA_903923465.1 uncultured Sphingomonadales bacterium
CCTGTCTGGCCCGGACATACTGCCCGAACACTGGGACGCCTTCTGGCAGTTCTATCAGGACACCGGCGCGCGCAAATGGGGCACGCCCTACCTCACGCGCAGCGCCTTCACCCTGCTGGGCGAGCGCATGGCCGACAAGATTTTGCTGGTGCTGGCGTTTGTCGGCGGGCAGCCGGTGGCGGGCGCGCTGAATTTCATCGGGCCCGACGCACTCTATGGCCGCTATTGGGGGGCCATCGTCGACAAGCCCTTCCTGCATTTCGAGCTATGCTATTATCAGGCGATAGACGCCGCCATCGAGCGGGGCCTGGCGCGCGTGGAGGCAGGGGCACAAGGCGGGCACAAGCTGGCAAGAGGCTACGAGCCGGTGCAGACCTGGTCGGCCCACTACATCGCCCACGAGGGCTTTCGCCGGGCGGTGGCGGATTTTCTCGAGGCCGAGCGGGCCGGCATTGCCGCTCACCAGATGGAACTGGGCCAGCATTTGCCGTTTCGGAAGGGGTGATGGGAAGGGGTAAGGGATAATCTTGGGGGTGTTACACCCCCAAACCCCCATTACTGTCGGACTAAGCGCCTGCCTCTCAGCGTAGTGCCTGGTCGCGATGCGGCCTCAAAGCCTTCGGCGCGGTGAGGTTCGGCGGGAGGGCGCCTGTAACGCCACCTCTCGCCGGGAGACGGAAAGGGGTGCGGCAGCCAGCCCCTGCGAAACTCTAAAACCCGCCTGCCTCAGGCAGCCCTACGCCCCGCAGCCCCCAGCCATTCGCGCGCGCGGCGCTGGGCCTCGGCCACTTCGCGGGCGGTCATTTCCTCGGCGATTTCGGCCCGGCAGGCCTGCGCGTCCTCATGGCCGGCGACTGCCGCCAGATTGAACCACTTGTGCGCCTCGATCAGATCGCAGTTCGCCCCGTGGCTGCCGGTGGAAAAGGCCACGCCCAGATCGAAATAGGCGTTGATGTCGCCCTGCGCGGCTGCGGCCAGGCAATGGGCCACCAGCAGGTCGGCGGCGCCAAGATCCTGCACCGGCTGGGCAATGGCAAAGCCGCCCGGAACGTTTCCGGGGACGATCCCCGGCACATCGTCGAAATGAATCCAGCTGTTGTCCATGGTGAGGGCCCCCTTGCCGGCCGGCGATGGTCGCCTGCCGATGTCAGCCAAATTGCCGAATCATGGTCAACAAATGGTTAACGCCCACGGGGGAAATCGATTTCGTTCTCCGCATCCGTGATGTGCGGAGAGAATTTGGCCCGGGCCAGCTTTGTCGCTTGTGCGGAATAGGTGGCGCAACTATAGGCGGCCCGGCTTTCCTGCGAGGCTTTCGCGTCTCCATGTGGAGGAACTATGGCGTCGATTATGTCTGACGAAATTGACGTGTTGGCCAAGGCCAAGCGCGTGCTGGGCGATGAATATGTGCCCTCTGATGCCGAGGCCTATATGTCGGAGCCGCAGCAGGATTATTTCCGCCGCCTGCTGCTGGAATGGAAGAAGTCGATCCTGTCCGCATCGGCCGACACCCTTCAACACCTGCAGGACGGCCCCATCCGCGAGGCCGACCTCAATGACCGCGCCTCCAGCGAGACGGACTGGGGCATCGAACTGCGCACCCGCGACCGGCAGCGCAAGCTGATCACCAAGATCGATTCGGCCCTGCGCCGCATCGAGGAAGGCGAATACGGCTATTGCGAGGTCACCGGCGAGCCGATCGGCCTCGGGCGCCTTATCGCCCGCCCCATCGCCACCATGACCGTGGAAGCCCAGCAGGCCCACGAGCGGCGCGAAAAGATCTCGCGGGACGACTAACACTCGTTTTGCGCCGGCTCGGTACCCTTTGGTACGGTCGGCGCGATTTGGGGCCCAGCCGGTCGCCCGAGGCGAAAAACCGGTTCCCAGTTTTCCGTCGCGGCACTAGGCTGCCGGGCGATGCGTTTGTCCTCCTCTTCCCTCCTCCGGGTGCTTGGGCCGGGTCTGGCGGCAACGACCATCTGCCTCGGGCTTGCCGCCTGCGATGCCGGCGACAGCGGTGCGCTGAACGTGGTGGTGATCGGCCAGGTTCCTCCCGCCATTGCCAGCCAGCCGTTTTCGGGCGGGTCGCCGCTGTCTGTCGCGGCGGGGCTGGTGCGCGGGGCCACGGCGCAGGGTCTGGTGGGGCTGGATCAGGAGGGCCGGGTTATCCCCGCGCTGGCCAACCGCTGGATCATCACCGCCGATGGCCAGCACTATATTTTCCGCCTGGCCGATGGCACCTGGGCCGACGGCAGCCCGCTTACCGGCGAATCCGTGCGCAACGCCTTGCGGCAGGCGCTGGATGCGCAGGCCAACACGCCGCTGGGGCTGGACCTTGCCGGCATAATAGATGTGCGCGCGATGGCCGGGCGCGTGGTTGAAATCCGCCTGTCGGCGCCCATGCCCGATTTTCTGCAATTGCTGGCCCAGCCGGAACTGGGGCTTACCCACCACGGCAAGGGCGCCGGGCCCATGGCGCTGTCGCGGCGGGGCGATCTTGCCGTGCTGGCCGCCATTCCCCCGGAGAAGCACGGATTGGCCCCGGTGGACGGCTGGGCCGATTCCACCCGCCCGCTGCACCTGCGGGCCAGCACCGGCGCCGACGCGCTGGACGCCATGGCCACGGGGCAAGCCGATGTGGTGCTGGGCGGCACCTTTGTCGATCTGCCGCGCACGCACCGCTCGGCCGTGGGCAAATCCGAGATCAAGGTCGACCCCGTGGCGGGGCTGTTTGGCCTGCTGGTGCGACACGATACCGGCCTGCTGGCCACGCCGCAGATGCGCGAGGCCATCGCCATGGCCATAGACCGCGAAGCGCTGGCCTGGGAACTGGGCGCGCCGGGCTGGACTGTCAGCACACGGGTCGTTTCGCCGGCCATGGAGGGCGATGCCGGGCTGGTGGGCGAACGCTGGCAGGATATGGACGCGGACAGTCGCGTCATCCTGGCTGCTCGCCGTGTCAGCATGTGGTCCGCGGGCAACTCCGTGCCGCCCGTGGTGCGCCTTGGCCTGCCCGCAGGGCCGGGCGCCGACATCGTGTTTGCGCGGCTGCACCGCGATCTCGCCGCCATCGGCGTGGATTTGCAGCGCGCCGGTCGGCCTGATGACGCAGACCTCGCGCTGATCGACAGCGTCGCCCGCTACCCCCATGTGGCGTGGTTTCTGGGCGCCCTCTCTTGCCGGGCGGCCAGCGCCGCCTGCAGCCCCACGGCCGATGCCCTGGCGGCACGCGCGCGGCGCGCGCCCGATGCGGCCGGAGCCAACCTGCTGCGGGCCCAGGCCGAGACGGTGCTCACCCAGAACAACGGCTTCATCCCGCTGGGCCCGCCCATCCGCTGGTCGCTGGTAAATAGGGAGGCTAGTGGTTTTTCCGTAAACCGGCTGGGTGTCCACCCGCTGATGGCGCTGGCAATGCGTATAAAATCCTGAATTTCGGCGGCTTCATCGGGCACGCGGGGGCTAAATCGGTGAAAAATTTGTCCAAATCGCCAGCAACGCGGCACTATCGCCATTGTGGTTACGTAAAATTAACCTTTTGCCTTCATTGCTTGTATGGTTAATGGCGGATGCAAACCCGGGCCGCCGGTGTTTTGTCCGTCTTTCGGGGTCAAAAGGGGAAAACCCATGCGTGTGTTGCTGATCGAAGACGAGCCTACCACAGCCCGGGCCATCGAGCTTATGCTCACAACCGAAGGCTTTAATGTCTATTCCACGGATCTGGGCGAGGAAGGCCTCGATCTGGGCAAGCTCTATGATTACGATATCATTCTGCTCGACCTTAACCTGCCCGACATGCATGGGTATGACGTGTTGAAAAAACTGCGCGTGGCCAAGGTGCAAACGCCGGTGCTCATCCTTTCCGGCATCTCGGAGATGGACTCCAAGGTGCGCAGCTTTGGCTTCGGTGCCGACGATTACGTCACCAAGCCATTCCACCGCGAGGAACTCGTCGCCCGCATTCACGCCGTGGTGCGCCGCTCGAAGGGTCATTCGCAATCGGTCATCCGCACCGGCAAGCTGCTGGTCAACCTCGACGCCAAGACCGTCGAAGTCGATAGCGCCCGCGTGCACCTCACCGGCAAGGAATATGCCATGCTGGAGCTGCTGTCGCTCCGCAAGGGCACCACGCTGACCAAGGAAATGTTCCTGAACCACCTGTATGGCGGCATGGACGAACCCGAACTCA
>CAIXXP010000122.1 GCA_903923465.1 uncultured Sphingomonadales bacterium
CGGCGCCGGTCGCCCCTGCGGCAGCGGCACATCGGCATGAAACGGGGTGTTGGGCTGGGTGGTGCGGCCGAACTCCGGATCGTCCACCTCCACCACATAGCCATTCTCGCGCACGGCATCCATGGTGAACACCTCGCCCAGCGGCGCGCAGGGCTCGCAGGCGATGTCGTGCTCGCGCAGCTGCGCCAGCCAGGTGTCCACCGTCTCGCGCGCCAGCGCCTGCCGCAGCCCGGTCTCGGTGCCGATATCGATGCTCTCGGCCAGCGCCGGCCAGATGCCGGGCAACAGGCCGTAATCGAACTGCTGCGGCGGATCCATCACCTGCAGCCAGCCGCCATCCTTGCAGGCGTAAAGCTGGAAGCTGGAGAAATGCGGGCCCCGCTGGTCGGGCGCGGGATTGGGCATCGGCCCCTGCGAATTGCGCGTCCACACCATGGCGATCGACGACAGAATGCCCTGAAGGATCGAGGTATGCGCCACCCCGCCCCGACCCGTCTGCAGCCGCACCACCAGCCGGGTCAGGATGCCGCCGGCCGCCAGATGCGCCGCCGCCCAGTTCCCCACCGGATAGCGCAGCACGATCGGCCCGTCGCGATAGCCATCGCTCTCATACATCAGGCCGGATCGCGCCTGCACCAGCAGCTCGTCGTCCGACCGCTCGGCATCGGGGTGATTCCGCGGCGAGCCGGTAATGCCGCAGATCACCAGCCGGGGGTAGCGCGCCAGCAGCGCCGCGTCATCCAGCCCCAGCGCCCGCGCCCGCGCCGGCGTGAAGCGGTGGAGGAGGACATCCGCCCCCTCCAGCCGCCGCCCCAGTTCCGCCCGCCCTTCGGCGCTGTGCAGGTCGAGCTCAAGGCTGCGCTTGCCCCGGTTCCAGTTGGCGAAACCCGCCGTTCCCCGGCCCCAATAGCCCGCCACGGACCCGCCATCACCGGGCGCCTCGATCTTCAGCACATCCGCCCCGAGTTCCCCCAGCAACAGGCCACACACCTGCACGGCCAGGCTCTCGCCGATTTCGACTATACGCAGGTCTTCCAGCATGGTTCGCGCTCAGGCCTTGGTGAAGTTGGGCAGAACCCAGCCTTCGTTGATTGCGGTCCACACGACCGAAACCTTCATCCCGATCCGCACATCCTCGGCATCGCAGCCGGTCACGTTGGCATTCAGCCGGGCGCCGGGTGCGCCATCCAGATCGACCACGACGGGTACATAGATATAGGGCTCGCCAGTTGCCGGATTCTTGTTGCAGATGGCAAAGCTGAACACGGTGGCCGTGCCGGGCAGCGTCGGCCACTCCTGCCTGTTGCTCGAACATTCCGGGCAACGGGGCGTGGGCGGCATGCGAAAATGCCCGCAATCGGCGCATTGGCACGCGGTCAGGCGATGTTCCCTGGCCGCTTGCCAGAAGGGCTCGGTATCGGGATTGGTGGTGATGTCGATCTGGTCACCCGGCAGCAACAGCGCGGGGCCATAGGCGATCGGGCCATGAGCAATCGTGTGGGCCATGTCAGGCGCTCCTCAGGATCAGGCTGGAGACGGGAAGCTGGGCGGGGCCGCCGGAGACAAGCGCGAATTCGGCGTCCTTCACCTGATTGATCGCGGTGCCGCGCACCTGCTCCACACCCTCGACGATATGGGTCATGCCGATGATGTAGGCTTCGTTCAGATTGCCGCCATGGGTGTTGACCGGAATGCCGCCGTTGACACCCTTGCCCGTGGCCGCATCATAACGGATCTTGCCGGCGAGCACGTAATCATTGCCCTCGCCTTTCTCGCAGAACCCGTAATCCTCCAACTGCATCAGCACCATGGGCGAGAAGTGATCATAGATCAGCGCCACATCCATGTCCTTGGCGGCAAGGCCGGATTGCTGCCAGACGCGATTGGCGGTGAACTGATGCCCCGAGCTGGCGAAGTGCGGATCGGGCATGCCCATCCACGAAAACGCCCGGCCCCATTCGCGCTGGCCGCCATGGGCGCAGGCGTGGACGATCGCCGGCTTGTGACGGCAATCCTTGGCCCGATCCATGGTGGTGGTAATCACCGCCACCGCGCCGTCGGTCTCCAGGCAGAAATCCAGTCGCCGCAGTGGATCGGCCAGCATTACCGAGGCGTCGTAGACTTCCCTGGTCAGCGGCTCGCGGCGGATGGCCTTGGGGCGGTTGTGGGTGTTGGCGCGGGTGGCCATGACGATCTCGCCAAAGGCATCCTGGGTGGTGCCATAGAGATGCATGTGGCGCCGGGCGAGCACGCTCATCAGATGCCCCGGCCCCACCAGGCCCGCCGGCTGGAGAAAGCTGTTTTCCGGGTTGGGCGCCATCTTGCCAAACACCGTGCCCAGCCGCGCGGTCGGCACCTGCTGCAACGCCATCAGCGTGACGGTATATTTGCAATCCTCATTCATCAGCGCGGCCGTGCCCAGCCCGATCGCGCCCGGGCAGCCGCCACCGCCCGAGGTGAGCGCGGCCGAGAAGGAGACGTGCGGCATGCCCAGCGTTTCCATGAACGACGCCGAGTCGAACTTGTCGACGTAACCGGCGCTGGCGCCTGAATAATAGGCGAAGCCGTCGATGTCCTTCACCGAAATGCCCGCATCGGCGCAGGCATTCAGCACCGCCTCGCAGGCCATATCGTTAATCGTGCGCGGCCAGCTCTTCCCACGCACGAAGTAGTCGGTGGCACCCACCCCCACTATCGCGGTCTTATCCTGATTTGCCCAAGCCATCGCCTTCCCTTCACTTTCTTTCGCGTCAGAGGATATTCAGAACTCTCGAACCGGGCCCAGCAGCGACAGGTCCGCCGCGCTGATCCATTCCGCCACCTTGGCCGTGCGCCGGTTCATCATCATCCGCGCCAGTTCGCCATCGCCGGCCAGAATAGCCCGCATGATCGCGGCGACCAGCTCGCGCGTGGTCTCGCGCTGGGCGGCCTCCTGATACAGCACAATGCCCTGCTCTTCCCAACCGAAGGCATGGACCATGGCCACCATCAGCTCGATCATCGGGTTGCCGCTCATCTGCGCCACCTGCTCGCCAAAGCGGGTCTCCAGCTCCATCAGGGCGCGCGCGTCGTTGCACACCATCATCTCGTCGACGATGGCCACCAGTTGCGCGCGCAGCGCCTCATCGGTGCAGCCGGCCGCCAGTTGGGCCGCCTCGCCGGAAATATGCCGCGCCACCACCGATATTTCCCGCAAGGTCGCACCGCGCACCCGCAGATAGCGGTTGAGCGTGCGGATCGCGTCGCGCGCATCGGGCCGCGCCGCATAGAAGCCGCCCTTCAGGCCGCGCCGCACGGTGATCATCCGCTCGCTCTCGACGATCTTGGCCGCCTGCCGCAGCGTGGGCCGGCTGACGCCCAGCCGTGCCAGCAGTTCGTCCTCCGCGCCAATATAGGCGCCGTCCTCGGCGGCCAGACTCATGGCGGAAAGCTCCCGCGCGACACGTGCCACCAGCGATCCACCGTTCCTTGGCACCCTCATCTCTCCAAAACAGTTATCTCTTATTGCAGCCTAACGCCATTTATCGCAAAGCTGTTGATGAAACTATCGATAACAGATATTCATTACACAACAAGTCCGAATCTGGGAGAAGCATCATGAAGCCCTATGTGTTCAGCGCCGACAGCCATGTGCTTGAACCGGCTGACCTGTTCCTCGAAGGCCTGCCCGCCAGCCTGAAGCGCCACGCCATCCATGGCCGCCGCGATGGCGACTACATGATCACCGGCACCGAGGATAAGGTGATCCACCGCCTGCGCCTCGGGCCCCAGCGCGAGCACCCGATGGGCGAGCATGTCGACCGCAAGGGCCTGCGCGACCTCGGCGGCCGCCTCGCCGACATGGAACTGGAAGGCATCGACGCCGAGGTCTGCTTCCCCACGCTCGGCCTGTGGCTCTATTGCCTCGACAGCCCGGAGGCCGAAGCCGCCTCCGCCCGCCTCTACAACGACTGGAACAATCAGTTCCTCGCCGCCCACCCGGAGCGTTTCGTGCGCTGCGGCATGCTGCCGGTGCTGGATTTCTCGAACACGCTGGCCGAGATCGACTACCTCGCCGCCAAGGGCTATCGCGCCGCCATGCTGCCGGCCGTCATCCCGGCCCACCTGCCCAAGTATAACGATGTGAAGTGGGACGCCATTTTCGCGCGCGGCGCCGAAAGGGGCATGGTCTTCGTGCTGCACACCGGCACCGGCCAGGAAACCGTCATCCGCGAGCGCGGCCCGGGCGCGGCGATCATCAACTACACGCTGCAGTCGATGGAGGCGCAGAACTCGGTGATGTACCTCGTCGCCGGGGGCGTGCTCGATCGCAATCCGGGGGCGAAAGTGGCGTTCATCGAGAGCGGCGCCAGCTGGCTGGTCGCCCTGGCCGAAAGGCTCGACGAGGTGGATGAGGCCCACGCCAAGATGGTCCGGCCAAAGCTGTCGCGCCGGCCCAGCCAGATCATCGACGATCAGGTCTGGGCCAGCTTCCAGCACGACCGCGCCTGCATCCTGGCGGCCGATGCCGGCCTGCCCGGCGCCCGCAACGTGATGTGGGCTTCGGATTACCCCCATGCCGAGGGCACCTTCCCGATCAGCCGCAAGATCGTCGACGACCTGTTCGCCGGCTTCACCGTCAGCGAGCAGACCCGCCGCGACGTCCTCGGCCTCAACGCCGCCCGCCTGTTCGGCATGGCGCCACAGGCCCATACCAAGGCGACCGCCGCCGCCTGACCCCCACGCGCCGCCCGTCGGGACGAAACCCCCGGCGGGCGGCCGTGATCCCACCCGGTTAACCGGGTGCCCCCCCCCGGCATAGGCGTCGCCCGACTCGAACCGCGCCTCCGCCCATGGCACAACCCCGCCGATCGCAAGATCGACGGGATCATGGGTAAGGGGGGCCCTCTGCAAGATCAGGCCCCCATCAAGCCCTTATCAGGCCGCCATCAGCTCGGCCTGCCGCGCATCCACCTGCGCCTGCAGATTGGCCCGCGCGAACAGCCGCGCCGCATTGCCCCCCAGCACCGCCACCAGCTCCGCCGTGGTCACATCGGGGTTCTCGTCGATCAGCTTCTGCACGACATTGCGCGAAAACGGGAAGGTGCCCTCCGAGTGCGGATAGTCCGTGGCGAACAGCAGCGCCGGCACGCCCACGCCATGGCGAATGGCCATCGAGGAATTGACGTCGTTCTGCAGCGCGCAATGCACCTGGTCCCGCACGATCTGGCTGGGCAGGCGCGACAGCTTGGGCTCGATCGAGTTGGCATGGCCGTGATAGACCTCGTCCATCCGCTCGGCCAGGCCCCACAGCCAGCCGGCGCTGTGCTCGGCGAACAGGATATGCGCCTTGGGGTTGCGGTCCAGCACGCCGCCGCCGACCAGCTGGGTGATCACATCCACCGCGTCGTTCATCTGGCGGGTATAGTTGAACAGCGCCCCGCCCGGCCCCTTCAGCGCGCGCAGCGTGATATTGCCGAGGCCGGTGTGGAAGACGATGGGAACGCCCGTCTCGCCGCAGAAGGCGAAGATCGGGTCCCAGCGCGGGTCGTTGTAGTTGTCGAGGCCTTCCCACAGCGTCACGGCGGCAAAGCCCTTGGCGACCACCCGCTTCACCTCGTCCAGCGCATCGTCAAAATCGATGCAGGGGATCATCGCCGCGGGGATCAGCCGGTCGCGCATCGGCGCGGTATAATCCCAGGCCCAGTCGTTCCAGATGGCGCAGGCCACGCGCTGGCCCTCGCGGTCGGCGATGCGCGGCAGCATCAGGCCCATGGTGGGGAACACCAGCTCGGCATCCACGCCATCGCGGTCCATGTCCGCCGCGCGCAGGGCCAGGTCGCGCGTGCCCCGGCGCTTGGTATCCACCAGGCTACCGCCAGACTGCAGCGCGAAGGTCTCGTCGGTCATGCCGGTCTTGTGGGTGGGGAAATCGTTGAACATGCGCATCAGCACGGTATCGCCCACGCACATCAGGCGCTTGCCGTCCTCCTGCTTGAAGCGGATCGTGTGCGCGGCCAGATGCGCGGGCATGCGCTGCTCGAACAGATCGTTGGGTTCGGCGATATGCGCATCACAGCTGAACACGAACGGGCGAATCGGGGCATCAGTCATGCCATTCCTCCTGTGACTGCGGCACCCATGGTGCGGGCCGCTGGCACAGGAGGAATGACAAAACAGCTATCTGTTGAAACTGATGTAGATCAAATTCCGCCTATAGCCCACAAAAAGCGATACCTGATTTAACGGCCAACGCCTCATCCATGCTCGCGGGCATCACCGGGGGGATGCGCGCGCGGGTTGTCATGCGGACCAGGCGCGGGCCTCTCGGGCGGATGCTCGA
>CAIXXP010000123.1 GCA_903923465.1 uncultured Sphingomonadales bacterium
ATCAAACTGGCCAACGACATCGCCCGCAAGGTCAACACCGACCCCTCGGTGGCCGGCCTGTTGAAGGTCGTCTTCGTGCCGAACTACAACGTTTCCCTCGCGGAAAAGATCATCCCCGCCGCCGATCTGTCGGAACAGATCTCCACCGCCGGCATGGAGGCCTCGGGCACCGGCAACATGAAGTTCGCGCTGAACGGCGCGCTCACCATCGGCACGCTGGATGGCGCCAATATCGAGATCAAGGACCATGTCGGCGACGATCACATCATCATCTTCGGCCTCACCGCCGACGAGGTGGCCGAGAAGCGCGCCGGCGGCTACACCCCGCGCGAGGTGATCGATGGCTCGCGGCAACTGAGCCAGGCGCTGTCGGCGATCGCCTCGGGCGTGTTCAGCCCCGATGATCCCGACCGCTACAAGGACCTGATCGGCGGCATCTACGACCACGACTGGTTCATGGTCGCCGCCGATTTCCAGTCCTATTTCTCGGCGCAACGCAGCGTGGACGCCCGCTGGCTGGACCCGGCCGGCTGGCGCGCCAGCGCCATCGCCAACATCGCCAACGTCGGCTGGTTCTCGTCAGACCGCACCATCGGCGAATATGCGCGCGAAATCTGGGGTGTTTTGTGAATCCGCAACGACAGGCGCGGAGCGGCATTCTACCCATGGCACATGGCGTGCCGTGCCGGCGGCGCCGCCTTGAGGAATTGATGTGAAACCACCCCCCTCGGCCATCACCGCCCTGCTGGATGGCACCCATGCCGATCCCTTCTCGCTGCTGGGCGTGCATCAGGGGCCGGGCGGGGCCTTTGCCCGCGCCTTCCTGCCCGGCGCCGAGGTGGCGGTGGCCTGCACCCTGGCCGGCGAGGAGCTGGGCACACTGGCGCAGGTCGATCCGCGCGGCCTGTTCGAGGGCGCGCTGAAAGGCGGGCCGCAACCGATAAAATACCGCGCCGGGGCACCCTCCAGATTCGGGGGAGGCGCCGAATGGTGGGTCGCCGATCCCTATTCCTTCGGCCCGGTCCTCGGCCCCCTCGATGATTACCTGATGGGGCAGGGCAGCCACCTGCGCCTGTTCGACAAGCTCGGCGCTCATTGCCTCACCCATCAGGGCGCCAGCGGCGTCAACTTCGCGGTCTGGGCGCCCAACGCCGCCCGCGTCGCGCTGGTCGGCGATTTCAACGATTGGGACCACCGCCGCCACCCGATGCGCCACCGCGCCGATGTCGGCGTGTGGGAAATCTTCATCCCCGACATCGGCCCCCACCGCGCCTACAAATACCACATCACCGCCGCCGATGGCACCGTGCTGCCGCTCAAGGCCGACCCCTTTGCCCTGGCCAGCGAGCTGCGCCCGGCCACCGCCTCCATCACCGCCCACCCGGTCAAGCTCGATTGGGGCGACGCCGCCCACCGCGCCCACTGGGCCAGTATCGATCCGCGCCGCGCCCCCATCAGCATCTACGAGGTCCACCCCGGCTCGTGGGACCGCGACGAAAATGGCTGGTTTCTGACCTGGGACAAACTCGCCGACCGGCTGATCCCCTATGTTGCCGAAATGGGCTTCACCCACATCGAGTTTCTGCCCGTCAGCGAGCACCCCTACGACCCGAGCTGGGGCTACCAGACCACCGGCCTCTACGCCCCCTCCGCCCGCTTCGGCGAGCCCGAGGGCTTCGCCCGCTTCGTCGATGGCGCCCACCGCGCAGGGCTGGGCGTGCTGATCGACTGGGTGCCCGCCCACTTCCCCACCGACGCCCATGGCCTGGCCCATTTCGACGGCACCGCCCTCTACGAACACGAAGACCCTCGCCTCGGTTTCCACCCCGACTGGAACACCGCCATCTACAATTTCGGCCGCCGCGAGGTCGCCAGCTTCCTGGTCAACAACGCGCTGTTCTGGGCCGAGCGCTACCATGTCGATGGCCTGCGGGTGGATGCCGTCGCCTCGATGCTCTACCGCGATTACAGCCGCAAGGCGGGCGAATGGATCCCCAACGAGGCCGGCGGCCGCGAGAACTGGGAGGCAGTGGCTTTCCTGCGGGCGATGAACCGCGCCGTCTATGGCAGCCACGCCGGCTTCCTCACCATCGCCGAGGAAAGCACCGCCTGGCCCGGCGTCACCCTCCCGGCTTATGACGGCCCCGAGAGCGCCAGCAACCTCGGCTTCGGCTTCAAGTGGAACATGGGCTTCATGCACGATACGCTGAAGTACATGGCCCGCGACCCGGCCCATCGCCGCTGGCACCACGACGACATCACCTTCGGCCTGATGTACGCCTTCGCCGAGAATTTCGTCCTGCCGATCAGCCACGACGAGGTGGTCCACGGCAAGGGCAGCCTGCTCACCAAGATGAGCGGCGACGACTGGCAGCAATTCGCCAATCTGCGCGCCTACTACGGCATGATGTGGGGCTACCCCGGCAAGAAGCTGCTGTTCATGGGCCAGGAATTCGCCCAGCGCCGCGAATGGAGCGAGGAGCGCGGCCTCGACTGGAACCTGCTCTCCGCCCCGTCTCACGAAGGCGTCCGCGCCCTGGTCCGCGATCTCAACCACCTCTACCGCGACACCCCCGCGCTCCACGCCCGCGATTGCGAGGTCGAGGGCTTCGAATGGCTGATCGTCGACGACGCCGACAATTCGGTCTTCGCGTGGGCAAGGCGCGCGCCCGGCGAGGCGCCGGTGGCGGTGGTCTGCAACATGACCCCCACCACCCACCACCATTACCGCCTGCCGCTGCCGCAAGACGGCGTCTGGCACGAAATCCTGAATACCGACGCACCGGCCTATGGCGGCAGCGGGCAGGGCAACCTGGGGCAGGTGACGGCGCACAACGGCGCCGCGCATGTCACCTTGCCGCCGCTGGCCACGCTTATGCTGCGGGCGGGCTGACAAAAACGAGAGGGAAGGGCGCAAGGCTATGAGAGACACCATCGGACAGCCGCTGGCCCGCGAGGCCATGGCCTATGTGCTGGCGGGCGGGCGCGGCAGCCGCCTGAACGAGTTGACCGACAATCGCGCCAAGCCGGCGGTCTATTTCGGCGGCAAAAGCCGGATCATCGATTTCGCCCTGTCGAACGCGATCAACTCGGGCATCCGCCGCATCGGCGTCGCCACGCAATACAAGGCGCACAGCCTCATCCGCCACATGCAGCGCGCGTGGAACTTCATGCGGCCGGAGCGCAACGAGAGCTTCGACATCCTGCCCGCCAGCCAGCGCATAGACGAACTGCACTGGTACGAGGGCACCGCCGACGCGGTCTATCAGAACATCGACATCATCGCCGCCCACGCGCCCAAATACATGGTCATCCTCGCCGGCGACCACATCTACAAGATGGATTACGAGCTGATGCTGCGCCAGCACGTCGCCAGCGGCGCGGATGTCACCATCGGCTGCCTGGTGGTGCCGAAGAAGGACGCCACCGGCTTCGGCGTCATGGCGGTGGATGGCCAGGACACCATCACCTCCTTCATCGAAAAGCCCGCCGATCCCCCCACCATTCCCGGCCAGCCCGGCATGTCGCTGGCCTCCATGGGCATCTATGTGTTCGACACGGCCTTCCTGTTCGAGCGCCTGCACGAGGACGCCGCCGACCCGGATTCGACGCGCGACTTCGGCAAGGACATCATCCCCAGGATCGTCGCCGGCGGCAAGGCGGTCGCCCACCGCTTCACCGACAGCTGCATCCGCGCCGCCGAGGAAATCGAGGAATACTGGCGCGATGTCGGCACGCTGGACGCCTATTTCGAGGCCAATCTCGACCTCACCGACGTCGTGCCAAAGCTCAACATGTACGATCGCGACTGGCCGATCTGGACCGACCAGATCGTCGCCGCCCCGGCCAAATTCGTCCACGACGAGGATGGCCGGCGCGGCATGGCCATCTCCTCGCTCATCTCGAATGATTGCATCGTCTCGGGCGCCATGGCCCGGCGCAGCCTGCTGTTCACCGGGGTGAAGATGGGCAGCTATTCCAGCGTCAACGAGGGCGTCATCCTGCCCCATTGCAACATCGGCCGCGGCGCCCGCCTGTCGCGCGTCATCATCGATTCCGGCGTGCGCATCCCCGAGGGGCTGGTCGTCGGCGAGGACCCGGTGCTCGATGCCCGGCGCTTCCGTCGCACGGAAAGCGGCGTCTGCCTCATCACCGCGCGCATGATCGACCAACTCGCGGCGAAGGTCTGAAGCGCCATGCCGGTTCCGCCCACGTCGAACCCCGCCGCCACCATCCTGCGCGTGCTCTCGGTCAGTTCCGAGGCGGTGCCGATGATCAAGACCGGCGGTCTGGCCGATGTCTGCGGCGCGCTGCCCGGCGCGCTGCGCGGGGCCGGCGTGGCGATGACCACCTTTTTGCCCGGCTATCGCGCGGTGCGGGCCAAAATCGGCCTGCCCACCGCCGCGCCAGACACCCCCGCGCACGAGGCGGCCCCCGGCCCGGCCAAACCGCCGCGCGCCAAGGCCCGCGTCCTCACCCCCGCCGCCCGCACCACCGCCCGCACCACCGCCCGCACCGCCGCCAAAACCGCCGCCAAGCTGCGCACCGTCCCGCCCCGGCCCGATGCCGAAACCGGCCCGGTGGCGCTGCACCACTGGCCCTCGCTGCTCGGCGAGGAGGCGTGGCTGCTGGCCACCACGCTCGATGGCACGCCGGATGGACCCGCGCTGCTGGTGCTCGATTGCCCGGCCCTGTTCGACCGCGAGGGCGGCCCCTACGGCGATGCCATGGGGCGCGACTGGCCGGATAACTGGCGCCGCTTCGCCGCCTTTGGCCGCGCCGCCGCCGATATCGCCGGCGGCGCGGTGGCCGGCGTCAGCTTCGATTGCCTGCACGCGCACGACTGGCAGGCCGGCCTGGCGCTGGCCTATCAGCGTTTCGCCCCCGCCGGCCCCGCCATCCCCTCGGTGATGACCATCCACAACATGGCGTTCCAGGGCTATTTCCCGCCGGATGTCTTTGCCCATATCGCCCTGCCGGCGGCGGCCTGGCACATGCACGGCGTCGAATATCACGGCGGCGTCGGCTTCCTGAAGGCGGGGCTGGAGGCGGCCAGCGCCATCACCACCGTCTCGCCCACCTACGCCGCCGAGATCCGCAGCCCGGAATTCGGCATGGGGCTGGAAGGGTTGATCGTCAGCCGGGGAGCGCGGGTGCGCGGCATCGTCAACGGCATTGATGCCGCCGAATGGAACCCCGCCACCGATCCCGCCCTCGCCGCCAATTTCTCCTCGCGGGCCCTTGCCACCCGCGTCAAAAACAAGCGCGCGCTGGAGGCCGAATTCGGGCTCGAAAAGGATGCCAATAACGGTGATGCCAATAACGGTGATGCCAATAACGGTGATGGGGGCCCGCTGTTCGTCGTCATCAGCCGCCTCACCTGGCAAAAGGGCATGGATGTGCTGGCCGAGTGCATCGATCATCTCGTCGGCCTTGGCGGTCGGCTGGCGCTGCTGGGCAGCGGCGATGCGGCGATTGTGGCCGAACTGCACAAGGCCGCCGCGCGCCATCCCGGCCGCGTCGCCCTGCGCATCGGCTACGACGAGGCGCTGTCGCACCGCATGCAGGCCGGCGGCGATGCCATCCTCGTGCCCAGCCGGTTCGAACCCTGCGGCCTCACCCAGCTCTATGGCCTCGCCTATGGCTGTGTCCCCGTGGTCGCCCGCACCGGCGGCCTCGCCGATACGGTCATCGACGCCAATTTCGCCGCCATTGCCGCCGGCGCCGCCACCGGCATCGCCTTTTCCGGCGTGGTCTATCCACACCTCGCGCAAGCCATCACCCGCACCGTCTCGCTCTATGGCCAGGGCGAGGCGTGGCGGGCGATGCAGCGCGCCGGCATGCGCGCGGATTTCTCCTGGGGACGCAGCGCCGCCGCCTATGCCGATCTCTACCTCCAGCTGGTGAATGGACAGCCATGACCCCGACCGCCGCCGCCGCTACCATCGTCACCCACGCCACCACGCCCTTCGACGGGCAGAAGCCCGGCACCTCGGGCCTGCGCAAGAAGGTGGTGGTGTTCGCGCAAGCCAATTATGCCGAAAACTTCATCCAGTCGGTGTTCGACGCGGTCCAGCCACCACAGGGCAGCACCCTGGTCATCGGCGGCGACGGCCGCTACTACAACCGCACCGTCATCCAGCAGGCGATCCGCATGGCGGCGGCCCATGGCTATGGCCGGGTGCTGGTGGGGCAGGGGGGCATCCTCTCCACCCCCGCCGCCAGCCACGTCATTCGCAAATACGGTAGCAAATATGGCGCCAGCGGCGGCCTGATCCTCTCGGCCAGCCACAACCCCGGCGGCCCGGATGAAGACTTTGGCATCAAGTACAACATCGCCAACGGCGGCCCCGCGCCCGAGGGCGTCACCGAAGCGATCTATGCCCGCACCCAGACGATCGACCGCTGGCAGACGGTGGACGCCCCCGACATCGATCTCGACACCATCGGCACGGTGGAAGTCGGCGGCATGGCGGTTGAAGTCATCGACCCCGTCGCCGATTACGCCGCCCTGATGGAGGAACTGTTCGACTTCCCCGCCATCCGCGCATTGGTTGCCAGCGGCTTCACCATGGCCTTCGACGCGATGAGCGCGGTCACCGGCCCCTACGCCACCGAAATCCTCGAGCGCCGGCTGGGCTTCGCCAAGGGCACGGTGCGCAACGGCACCCCGCTGGAGGATTTCGGCGGCCACCACCCGGACCCCAACATGGTCCACGCCCACGTCCTGTTCGCAACCATGTTCGGCGCGGATGCCCCCGATTTCGGCGCCGCCAGCGATGGCGATGGCGACCGCAACATCATCCTCGGCAAGGGCATCTTCATCACCCCGTCGGATAGCGTGGCGATGCTGGCGGCCAATGCCCACCTCGCCCCCGGCTATGCGCGCGGCCTCTCGGGCCTGGCCCGCAGCATGCCCACCAGCGCGGCGGCGGATCATGTGGCCAAGGCCCTCGGCATCCCGCTCTACGAGACCCCCACCGGCTGGAAATTCTTCGGCACCCTGCTCGATGCGGGCCTCGCCACCATCTGCGGCGAGGAAAGCGCCGGCACCGGCAGCGACCATGTGCGCGAGAAGGACGGGCTGTGGGCGGTGCTGCTGTGGCTCAACATCCTGGCCGTTCGGCAGCAACCGGTCGCCCAAATCGCCGCCGAACACTGGGCGCGGTTTGGCCGCAACTACTACGCCCGCCACGATTACGAGGCGCTGCCCACCCCCCAGGCCGACGCGCTGATCGCCGAACTCACCGCCTCGCTCCCCGGCCTGCCCGGTCGCGCCTTCGGCCCGCTCACCGTCGCCACGGCAGACAGCTTTGCCTATACCGATCCGGTCGATGGCGCGGTCAGCCGCAATCAGGGCCTGCGCGTGCTGTTCGAGGGCGGCTCGCGCGTGGTGTTCCGCCTCTCGGGCACCGGCACGCAAGGGGCCACCCTGCGCGTCTACCTCGAACGCTACGAACCGGCGGGCGGCACGCTGGACGCGCAAACCCCCGACATGCTGGCCGACCTCATCGTCGCGGCCGAGGCGCTCGCCGGCATCGCCCGGCACACCGCCCGCACCGCGCCAGACGTGGTGACCTGAGCCATGGCCGCGCAGCTGGGCGCCATCGTCGCCGGCGGGCAGACCAGCTTTGCCGTCCGCGCCCCGCTGGCCACCCAACTGTGGCTGTGCCTGTTCGATACCCCTGAAAACGATACCGCCGAATGGCGCCTGCCGATGGACCGAGGCGCGGATGGCATCTGGCGCCTCACCATCGCCCGCGATCTCGCCGGCGCGCACTACGGCTACCGCGCGGATGGCGAATGGGCCCCCGAACAGGGCCTGTGGTTCGATGCCGCCAAGCTGCTGGTCGACCCCTATGCCGTCGAACTCGACCGCCGCTTCACCCAGCACCCCTCGCTGGCCGAACATGGCGCCGATACCGCCGCCCTCGTGCCGCGCACCGTCATACCGGGGCCCTTGCCCGTGGTCGCGCACCAGCCGCCCCGCTTCACCCCCGGCGGGCTGATCTACGAGCTGAACGTGCGCGGCTTCACCCTGCTGCACCCCGCTGTGCCAGAGGGCCAGCGCGGCACCATCGCCGCCCTCGCGCACCCCGCGATCATCGCCCATCTGAAAAAGCTGCGCGTCGATGCGGTGGAACTGATGCCCATCGTCGCCTGGATCGACGAGCGCCACCTGCCACCGCTGCGCCTCGTCAACGCCTGGGGCTATAACCCCGTGGCGCCCATGGCGCTCGACCCCGGCCTGTGCCCCGGTGGCCTTGCCGAACTGCGCGAGACGGTGGCGGCGCTGCACGCGGCGGGCATCGGCGTCATCCTCGATATCGTGCTCAACCACACCGGCGAGAGCGACATCCTCGGCCCCACCCTCGCCTTGCGCGGGCTGGACAATGCCGCCTATGCCCACGCCCCGGATGCCCAATCCCACTATGGCAGCCTGATCAACGACACCGGCTGCGGCAACACGCTCGATTTCAGCCACCCCGCCGTCCGCGCCCTCGCGCTGGCCACGCTGCGCCATTTCGTCGCCCACGCCGGCATCGATGGCTTCCGCTTCGATCTCGCCCCGGTGCTGGCGCGCGGCAGCGCATGGGGCGGGGGCTTCCGCCCCGATGCGCCCATCTTCGCCGAAATCGCCGCCGACCCGCTGCTGGCCGATCGCATCATGATCGCCGAGCCATGGGACATCGGCCCCGGCGGCTATCAACTCGGCAGCTTCCCGCCCAACTGGCTCGAATGGAACGACCGCTTCCGCGACGACGCCCGCCGCTTCTGGCGCGGTGATGAAGCCATCGGCCCGCTGGCCACGCGTCTGGCGGGCAGCGCCGACATCTTCGGCGAGCAGGATTGCCGCAGCATCAACTTCCTCGCCGCCCACGATGGCTTCACCCTGGCCGACACCGTCGCCTACGAGCAGCGCCACAATCAGGCCAATGGCGAGGACAACCGCGACGGCCATGGCGAAAACTTCAGCTGGAACTGCGGCGTCGAGGGCCCCACCGACGACCCCGCCATTCTCGCCCGCCGCGCCGCCGACATCCGCGCGCTGCTCGGCACGCTGTTCGCCGCCACCGGCACGCTGCTGCTCACCGCCGGCGACGAGTTCGGCCGCAGCCAGCAGGGCAACAACAACGCCTATTGTCAGGACAGCGCCATCGGCTGGGTCAACTGGGAAACCCGCGACACCGCGCTGGAGGATTACGTCGCCAGCCTCGCCGCGCGCCGCGCCGAAATGGGCGGGGCCGCCGCCTTCGCCCAGTTCCCCACCACGGGCGCCTGGCTGCGCGGCGATGGCGCGATGATGGACGTGGCGGATTGGGAAGACCCGGCCAATGGCGCGCTGGCCTACCGCTCGCTGGACCCCGCCCGCTCCCGGGCATTTGCCATCGACCGCGCCGCCCGCCGCGCCCACCTCGGCCGGGCCCAACCCTAAATCTGACGGCATCGCCTCGAAGCCTCCAGCGTCCCCGTCCGCCGCATCTCCGCCAGCCATCCGGTACCGCCGCAAGACCGGCGAATACCCCCGCCGGCACACCCGCCCCGGGCGACATCCCAGCTTTATTTTTCCTTCACCACCAAGGGAAAACCCTTGGGTAAGCATTTGCTGGCATTGCGGGGCTGGCGGCACCCTTCGCGGGGCGCCTCCACCCCAAACCCGCGCCCCACACCCACGGAGCGCGCCCCATTCGCGGGAAAAAGCCGGGCTCGCCCCGGTCCGGCCGACCCCGCTTGCCGCATTGCCGCCTTGTGCCGCTGGAGATCCCACACCCGCCGGCACCCCGCTAAAAACGCTTGTGAAAAGGACCCAAGATGACCGCTCCCCGTTCGACCGCAGGTTTGCCCCGCCTTCTCGCCCCGCTCGCGCTGGCGATTGCCGCCGCCCCGCTGCTGGCCACCCCGGCGCTGGCCGATTCCTCGCCGCAGGATTACGCCGCGCGCTATGGCATCCCATCGGGCGATGTCGGCGCGATGATGTCCGACCCGCGCGCCCAGGCGGCCATGCAGAAATACGCGCCGCAAATGGCCGCCGACCCGCGCCAGATGAAGGCCGTCCGCTCGATGAGCCCCAGCCAGCTCGAATCGCTCGCCCGCAGCTTCCTGCCCGCCGACCTCGTCGCCAAGGCCGAAGCCAAAATGGCCGCCCACGGCCGCTAAACCCTCTCGGCGCCAAGCCCTCCCGGCGCCAAGCCCTGCCGCCTCCGGGCACATGCACCGCCGGCAGGCTCCCTAGCGCATGGGGAACCTGCCGGCGTTTCGCGTTTTGGGCTGGGCCACCGGCCCAGCCCACCGG
>CAIXXP010000124.1 GCA_903923465.1 uncultured Sphingomonadales bacterium
CGCCCAGTGCCCGGCGCCCGCCGATCAGTGCCCGTTGATCGCCGCGCTGATCAGTTGGGCGAGCATGCCCGCCTGTGTCGCGATCAGCCGCTCGCGCGGAAAGCGGTGTTCGTCGCTGGCCAGCGCATGGTCTGGCCTGCCGGCAAGGCGCTCCATCGCCGCGAAGAAAATCACGCTGCGGGCCAGCGGCTCGTCACCCGGCGCCTCGCCGTGCACCGGGTCGCGCCCGGAAAGCTTGTGCGCCAGCAGCCGCACCATCGGCATGGCACTGTTATGGCGCAGGTCGATAAACCGCGGGTCGCCGGCGTCAGAGCGGAAATTGCGATAGGTCAGCACGCTGCGGTTCTCGTACCAGTGCTGATAGAAGGCCGTGACGAAGGCCTGGCATTTGTCGAGGATTTCCTCGTCGCGCCAGTTGCCCTCCAGCATATGGGCCAGCCCCTCCGCATTGGCGCTGGCCCGCTCACACAACACCAGGATGACGTCGTCGACATCCTTGAAGTAGAGGTAGAAGGTCTGCGATGCGAGGCCGGCTTCCCGCGCGATGGCGCTGGCGGTCAGCCGCGCGCCGGGCTGGCTTTCGATCAGCCGCCGGGTGGCCCCGAGCAGGCGCTCGCGGCTTTCAAGGCCCTTCCGGCCCATCGCCTGTCCGCTTTTGTTGATCTTGTGCACGGCGGACTGATTGCCGCAGCCGCTCGCCGCCGTCAATCGCTCTGGCAACACTTGCCGTGCGGGCGCCTGTTGTACCGGCACCTGTTGAGACGATTGGGCGGGCATGGCTGCCGGGCCGACGGGATCAGGCAGCGCCTTGCAGCCCGGCATCGGAGACGGCGGGCCAGAACTGCTCGCGGGTGGCGGTGATAAAACCGCGCGCCAGGGCGCCGCGCCAATATTCCACCCCGCCGAAATCGGCGCGCCACGCCATCAGCCGCCGCGTGCGATAGTTCAGCGCATATTCCTTGCTATAGCCAATGGCGCCATGCACCTGATGGCAGATGGCAATCGCGCTGTCGGCGGCATCGCCCACCCGCGAGATGGCCGCCGCCACCAGCGTTTCGCTCAGCCCCACAGCGGCGGCATCCAGCAGCGTCGAGGCCGCCAGCACATGCCCGGCCAGTTCCGCCAGCATCTGCTGGATGACCTGAAACTTGGCGATCGGCTTGCCGAACTGGCTACGCTCGCCGGTATAGTCGATCGAGCGGGTGAAGGACCATTCGATGGCGCCCAATTGTTGCCCCGCGCGCAGCAGGGCCGCGCGGCGCAAGGCATCGGCATAGCTGCCGGCAGCATCAAGCACTGCCGAGGCGCCGGGAAGCGACGGCGCGCTCAGCCGGTCGCTCGGCTCGCCAGCCGCGCCCTCGCCGGGCGTGGCTAGCCAGTCGGCCCCGGCGGAAAGGGTCAACCGCGCCCGCCCCGCATCGTCGGCCACCACCAGCACATGATCGGCCAGGCCGCCCCAGCCCACATCGTGCAGGGTGACCGCCCCGGCCAGCTCATCCGCCCCCACAAAGGCCAGCGCGATGGTGCCCTCCACCGGCGCCACACCGGCCTGTGCCAGCAGGCCATTGCCCAGCATGGTCTCCAGCAGCGGGCCGGGCGCGGCGGCGCTGCCGGCGGGCTTCAAGATCGCCAGCGCCTCGGCCACAGAGGCGCCAATGCCGCCCTGTTCCTCGGGCACCAGCATCAGGAAGATGCCGTTTTCCGCCAGCGTCGCGAAAAGCTCGCCCGGCAGCACCCGCGATTCGGCGGCCACGATGTGCTTCTGCTCCAGCCGGTCGGCCAGAATGCGCTCGGCGGTGTCGCGGAAAAATTGCTGGTTGTCGCTCATCTCAGGCCAATTCCCTTGGCGATGATCCCGCGCAGGATCTCGTTGGTGCCGCCGCGAATGGTGAAGGCGGGCGAATATTGCTGGGCGTGGATCAACAGCGCCTTCAGGCGGTCGGCCCGGCCATGGGCGGTGAGGTTTTCCGCGCTGACGATGTTGCGCACCACCCGCACCGCTTCCTGCTCGAACTTGGTGCCCAGGTCCTTGACGATGGCCGCCTCCAGATTGGGCGTCTGCCCTTGCTGGATCATGCTCGCGACGGACATCGACAACTGCCGCAACGCCAGCAGATGCGACAGCAGCCGTCCCAGCTCCTCCTGCGAGGAAGGCCGCGCATCCGGCCCCAGCACATCAATCAGCTCGGCAATCAGGCGGAAGCTGCTCAGCCAGCGCTCGGGGCCAGAGCGTTCATAGGCCAGCTCGGCGGAAACCTGGTTCCAGCCATTGCCCTCCTGCCCGATCAGCGCCTTGTCGGGCACGAAAACGTCCTCGAGCAGCACCTCGTTGAAATCATGCTCGCCGGCCATGGAGATGATCGGGCTGATGGTGACGCCCGGCGCCTGCAAATCGATGATCAGCTGGCTGATACCGGCGTGGCGCGCACCCTCCACCACCGATGTGCGCACCAGCGCGATCATGTAGTGCACGCGGTGGGCGTTGGTCGTCCAGATCTTGCGGCCGTTGATCTTCCAGCCGCCATCAACCTTCTGCGCCCGCGATTTCAGCGAGGCGAGGTCGGAGCCGGATTCGGGCTCGCTCATGCCGATGCAGAAGCCGCATTCGCCCGCCACGATGCGGGGGAGGTATTCCTGCCGCTGCTCCTCGGTGCCGAATTTCAGCAGCACCGGGCCGCTCTGCCGGTCGGCCACCCAATGCGCGCCCACCGGCACAGCGGCGGCCAGCAGCTCTTCGGTCACCACATAGCGTTCCAGCGCCGACCGCTCCTGCCCGCCATATTTCTTGGGCCAGGTCAGGCCGATCCAGCCCCGCGCGGCGATGCGTTTGGTCATCTCCTGCGAGAAGCCGAGCCCCACCCGCTCCGGCGGCGGCAGACGGCCAGCCTTGCGCTCCTCGTCGATGAAGGCGCGCACATCCAGGCGCAGCTGGGCTGCGGCCTCTGGCATGTCGGGAAGGTCGAGGCGCAGATTGGCGGCGCTCATGTGTCTGTGTCTCCTGCCGTCACGCGGTGATGTGCGATCCGCCGTTCACCGACAGATGCTGGCCGGTGATGAACACGCTGGCCGGCGAAAGCAGGAAGGCGATGGAATAGGCGGCCTCCTCGGGCGACATGAAGCGCCCGAGCGGAATGCCGGCCAGATAGCGGTCGCGGAATTTCTCGCTGCGCACGGTCTCGGTCATGTCGGTCTCGACGATGGAATAGGCGACGCTGTTCACGCGGATGCCATATTTGCCCCACTCGCGCGCCGCGCTCATCGTCAGGCCCAGCACGCCCGATTTGGCCGCGCCATAGTTGATCTGGCCCATCGTGCCCTTGCGCCCGGCATCCGACGAGATGTTGACGATCGTTCCGGGGTCCTTCTCGCCGGCCTCGCCGCGGGCCATCATTTCGGTGCCGACAGCCTGCAGCACGTTGAAGGCGCCGGTCAGGTTCACGTCGATCACCGCCTGCCACTGCTCGGCGGTCATCTTGTGGATCATGGCGGTCCGGGTGATGCCGGCATTGTTCACCAGCCCATGCACGCCACCGAACCGGGCGGCACTCTGCGCCACCATATCGGCGACAAAGGCGCGGTCGGTCACGCTGCCGGGGATGGCCAGCACGCGGCCCTCGGGGAAGGTGGCGGCAACGGTGGCCAGGGCCTCGGCGTTGGTGTCGACCAGCGTGAGGCTGGCGCCCAGTTCACTCAGTAGGCGGGCGGCGGCCAGGCCAATGCCTTGCGCCGCGCCGGTGATCAGCACGTTGCGGCCGGCCATATCCATCGGATTCATCGTTGCTTCTCCAATTTCCCGCCCATCGCGCGCCAGTCTGGACGGGTTTTGCGGCCTCGGGGCTTCGTCTGTCTGGCCCGCTCTTACTGCCGGCCCGGATATGGGGCAATTTTGCGTTGAATTCATCACGCTTCTGCTCAATGTCGGAAACAGGCCGCTGCGGTTTGTTGACCTGCCACGCGGATGGCTTATGCGACATGATGCATGCGACAAAAGCGCATTCAGGCGAACAACGGAGAGAGACGATGAGCGGACCGGCAGTGGTAATCAGCGGCGTTGGCCAATCGGCCGTGGGGCGCAAGCTGCCGCAGACGGGGCTGGAGCTGACCGTGGATGCCGCGCTGGACGCGATCGCCGATGCGGGCCTCACCGTGCAGGACATCGACGGCCTGTCGACCTACCCCGGCTATCGCGCCGACACGCCCGCCTTCAGCCCGGTCGGGCTGGATGCCCTGCGCGACGCGATGGGTCTGCAACTCACCTGGCACGCCGGTGGCATCGAGGGTTCGGCGCAGATCGGCGCGATCATCAATGCCTATGCCGCGGTGAAGGCCGGCCTCGCCCGCCATGTGCTGTGCTTCCGCACGGTGAAGGAAGGCTCGGGCGGCGCCTCGTGGAAGGAGCACACCGCCGCCAGCACGGCGCGCACCCGCGTCGATGGTCCCTTCCAGTATATCCTGCCCTACAATGGGCTTTCGGCCAGCAACTGGCTCTCGCTTTATGCCCAGCGCCACTTCCACCTCTATGGCACCAAGCGCGAGCATCTGGGCGAGATCGCCCTGGCCGCCCGGCGCGGGGCAGCCAAGAACCCCAAGGGCATCTTCCGCGATCCCATGACCATGGACGATTACCTCTCCGCCCGGATGATCTCCTCGCCCTTCGGCCTGCTCGATTGCGACTCGCCCACCGATGCCTCGACGGTGATCATCGTCTCGGCGGCGGATGCGGCGAAGGATTGCGCCAAGCCCGGCATCCGCATTGATTCGGTGGGCGGCGGCATCACCGGCCCCGCGCAGTGGGAGCAGGCGAACATGCCGTTCATGGCCGCGCATGATGCCGGCCGCGCCCTGTGGCGCAACACCGATCTCAAGCCCAAAGACGTCGACATCGCGCTGCTGTACGACGGCTTCAGCTTCCTCGCGCTCACCTGGCTGGAGGCGCTGGGCTTCTGCGGCATCGGCGAGGGCGGGGCTTTCGTCGAAGGCGGCCACCGCATCGCGCCCGATGGCGAGCTGCCGCTCAACCCGCATGGCGGCCAGCTTTCCAGCGGCCGCACCCATGGCTTCGGCTTTGTCCACGAGGCGGTCACGCAAATGCGCGGCGCGGCGGGCGAGCGCCAGATTCCGCGCCTGCCCAAGGTGGCGGCGGTCTCGAACGGTGGCGGCCCGGTGGGCGGCGCGATGCTGTTGGTGGCGGACTGATGGTTTTGGGGGAGAAGAGCGGGGGAAGCATAGATCGCAGGGGCTAGCCCCTGCACCCCTTACCGTCTCCCGGCGAGAGCGTGCGCCAAGGGCACCGTCGCATCGAATCTCACCGCGCCGCAGGCTTTAAGGCCGCTTCGCGGCGAGGCGATGAAACACGACAGCCCCGCCCGACGCACGCTCTCGCCGGGAGACGTTCCGGGGGTTTGGGGGTGTAACACCCCCAAGTCTACCCCTATCCCTTAACCGCCGCGAACGGCCCCCTCACGCCGCCACTGCCGCCTGCGTATCCTCCACGCTGGTGCGGCGCATATCGCGGTGATACTTCTCCTCGGGGAAGGGCGTCGCGCGGTGCATGGTGCAGCGGTTGTCCCAGATGACCAGGTCGCCCGCCGTCCACACATGCGCGTAAACGAAGGCCGCCTGCGTGGCGAAGGCGTTCAGCTCCGCCAGCAGCGCGCGGCCCTCGGCCAGATCCATGCCGTCAATGTGGCTGGCATGCGAGGAGAGGTAAAGGCTGCGGCGCCCGGTGGTCGGGTGCACGCGGATCAAGGGCTGCACGCTTTCGGGAATGTTCTGGGCCTCTTGCAGAGACAGCGGCGGCGCCCCCACCTGCTCGCGCGACCAGGCCAGCGTGTGCAAGGCTTTCAGCCCGGCGAGGCGCAGTTTCATCGCCTCGTCCAGCGCATCATAGGCCGCGCGCATATCGGCGAAATCGGTATTGCCCCCCTCGGGCGGCACCACACGCGCATGCAGGAAGGTGTATAGCCCCGGCGGGCTGCGGAAGCTGTTGTCGGAATGCCACAGGCGCCCGGGCAGCTGCAATTTGCGCCGCGTGTCATCGGCACCGATGCGCTTGCCATCGGCATCGACATTGGAAAGATCGGTCAGTTCGGCCCGCTTCACCCGGCGCGCGGTGTCCTCGCGGTGCAGGCTGATCGAGGTTTGCAGCTTGCCGAAGGCGCGGCTGAACGCGATCTGACCATCATCGTCCAGCGCGTCCTGATCCTTGATCACCACCACGCCATAAGTCGCCAGCGCCGCGCGAATGGCATCCAGCGTCTCCGCGTCTTGCGGGTGGGGGAGATCCAGCCCGCGCAGTTCGGCGGCAAACAGCGGGTGGGCCTGGGTAATCTGCATGGGTGTTCTTTCGCGTTCGGGCCTGTGGCAGGCTGTCCCTTCCGCCAAGGCTATGCAAGCGGCGCGGGCGGCGCAATCCCGCGCCGTGCCGTGGCGGATTGCGCATGTCCGTGATGGGATATGGCGCGGCCTTGGCCTATGTTCCCGGCATGGCCTGCGGCTGGAAAGGGAAGCGGACGATGAACGAGCTGGCGGTCGAGAGCGCGGGCGGGGCGGCAGCATCGCGGGCGATCTATTATTCGCCGCAGAAGGCGTTCGACCGGCCGGTCGCGCCCATTCTCCCCGTGGTTTTCGCCGAGCAGCGGGCGAGGGCCTTCGATCCGGCCTGCCCCAGCGGCTTTGTCGCCTGCGACCTGTCGGTCTATCTGGGCAGCGATTGGCCCGCGAGCACGCCGACCATGCTGGCCCGCTATGTCGTCATCCGTGCCGGAGAGGCGGTGGCCCACACACTGCAGGCCAGCGGCCTGGTCTATTACGTGCTGCGCGGCGCCGGCACGGCGCAATGCGGGGATGAGAGCTTCGCCTGGGGCCAGCGGGATTCCTTCTGCATGCCCGGTGGCGAGGAAGTGGCCCTGTCCTCGGAAGGGGGCGCCATCCTCATGGTGTTCACCGACGAGCCGCTGATCAGCTATCTGCGGGGCAGGGCAGACCCGGCGGCCGGGCGGCGGGTCGCCCCGGCGCTGTTCACCTTCGACCGCGTGGAGCAGGGCCTGCGCGATGTGCATGGCCAGAACGGCGAACAACTGGCCGCCGGCAAATCCGTGCTGCTGGTCACCGAACCGATGGCCGCGCGCAAGCTGGCCACGCCCGGCCTGCTCGCGTCGTACAACTCGCTGGAGGCCGGCGGCGATCAGCGCCCGCACCTGCACTGTTCCGGCGCGCTCACCCTGTCGATCGCGGGCGAGGGGGTGCATTCACAGGTGGATGGGGTGGCGGTGCCGTGGGAGCCCGATACGCTGATCGTCACGCCCCCCTATGCCGAGCATTCGCACCACAACCGTGGCCCGGAGATGATGCTCAGCTTCGTGGTGCAGGACACCGCCCTCTATACCGAGCTGCGCACGCTCCATTTCGAGTGGACCGATCAGGAGGGCGCGCCAACCGGGTGAATTCCCGGGCCTACTTCACCGGCCCCGGCAACGGATTGCCCTTGCCGGCCCATGGCGGGCGGGTGGTCAGTGCGGGAACCGCCGCCATCTTGCCGCCCCGTCGGGCCAGCTCGGCGTTGTAATCGGCCATGTCCTGGTCGCTCCAGAAGGCGCTGCCCTCGCCGGCGACAATGCCCAGCAGCTCGCAGCCATTGGGCCCCGCTTCCCACGGGCCGAAGGTGTCGCCATGCATCAGGAAGATATGCGAGCCCTTGCGGCACGGCACGTCGCCCACGGTCACCTCGCCTTCCAGCACAAAGACGATGTGATCGCCCTGATGCCCGTGCTTCAGCGAGAACATGCCCGGGTCCCACTTGTTATAGAAGCTGAGCATGCGCGGCGTCTGCACCACAAAGCGCTCGTGGATAGAGGTCACCCGCCCGTCGTCATATTCGACGCGCACCACTTCCTGCTCTTTCACATCGTCGAGATGGACGATGACCGGGCCTCCCAGCATAAGTCTCTCCTCAAAAATCGCGGCCCTCAGCCCTCGGCGGGGGTGCCATCGCGTATCGCCAGTTCCTGCATGATTTCGGCATGGCGCTCCCGCGTCAATGGGTAACGCCAGGCAACCCAGGCCGAAGCCAGGCACAGCATGATCGGCAGGCCGATATACAGGCCATAGAGGCCCTCGATCCCGGCCCGCGCGCCCGGCGCGTGCGGCGCGGTCTGGTGCACGTCGAAGCCGATCAGCGCCAGCGCCCAGAAAATCAGCCCCACCGACAGCGCCTGGCCGATCTTCCAGATACTGATCAGCAGCGAATAGAGCAGGGCGGTCTGGTCGGCCCGGTTGGCCAGCCGCAACTGGTCGTTGATGTCGGCCATCATCGCGCGGGGCAACAGCGAAACCGCGCCATAGCAGGTGCCCACCATCAGCTGCGCCGTGATGATCCGGGTGAAGTTGCCGGCGGGCGCGATCGCCATCACGCACAGGGCGAGGGCATTGAGCAAACAGGCCGCGGCCAGCGCGCGGTGCTTGCCGATGGAGCGCGCCAGGCGCGACCACAGGCCGGTGGTCACCAGGCTGGCCAGGGCATTGGCGATCAGCAGCACGCCGACATCGGCATGGCTCAGTTCCTTGGCGCGGGTGAAGAAGAAGATCGCCAGCGTGGAGGTGGTGCCGCTGGCCAGCCCCATCAGCGCCTCGCAGGTCAGCACGCGGCGAACGGTGCTGTGCCCCGTCAGCGCCAGATAATCGCGCAGGCCATGGCGGTTCTCCGTCTCGCGCACCGGGCGTTCCCGCACGCTGAAAAAGGCGACAAGGCAGGCAATCGGCGCGGCGATGATCACCAGCCAAGCCATGGCCGCCATTCGCTGGGCCGGGGTCTGCACGCCGATGGAGGCCAGCAGCTTGGGCGCCAGCATCGCCGCCATCATGCCAATGGCAAAGGCCGATTGCCACCAGGCGTAAATCGAGGAGCGCTCGTTATAATCATGCGACACATTGGCCACCAGCGACATCTGCGCGAGGCTGAGGATCGAATATCCGACATAGGCCACCCCCAGCCACACCGCCAGATAGGCCGCCCCCACCCCCGGCCGGGCCATGAACAGCATGGCGATGGACAGCATGATCACCGGACAGGCCAGCAACAGCCACGGCCGATAGCGCCCCAGCCGTGTCTGGTGCCGGTCCATAAAGGCGCCGAACAGCGGGTCGAAGCCGATATCGGCCGAGCGCACCACCATGAAAATCGTGCCGACCAGCGCCAGATTGAGGCCCAGCGAGGCGGTGTAATATTCGGGCAGATAGACCACCAGCGGCAGGCTTAGCGCCGCCAGCGCCGTGGCCGGCGCCACCAAAGCGCCAATCTGGGCGCGCGAAAGGCCGCGCCGTGCTTGTGTATTCATGGTCATCCTGTTCTCCCAACCGCCATCGTGGCGCAGGCCGGGCGCCATGCCTAGTGGCAATCCATCATCCATTGCGAATGCCCCGATCAACAGATAGGCGCTGAATTGTGCCATCTGGGAAAAAAAGTCCGTGATTGTCGGCCTCAGGTGACTAGAGTGGCGACAAAACAACGTCCCCAAACGGAGAGGAGCTCAGCAATGGATCTACAACTTGGCGGCAAGACCGCACTTATCACCGGCAGCAGTTCGGGCATCGGCGTGGCCATCGCCCAGATGCTGGCGGCCGAGGGCGTGGCCGTGGTCATCAATGGCCGTAACGCCGAACGCTGCGAAAAAGTCGCCGCCGGCATCCGCGAGGCGGGTGGCAAGGCTGGCGTCGCCGTGGGTGACATCGGCACGGACGAAGGTGCCAAGGCCGTGGCGGATGCGGCCATCGCGGCCTTTGGCGGCATCGATATCCTCGTCAACAACGCGGGCGGCAGCGCCGAGACGCATAACCACTCGTGGTTTTCGGCCACCACGCAGGACTGGATCGACACCTATCAGCGCAACGTCATCGGTTCGGTGCGGCTGATCCACGCGCTGGTGGAACCGATGAAGGCCAAGGGCTGGGGCCGCATCATCAACATCGGCACGGGCGCCGGCATCACTCCCACCTCGGGGCAGGCCGATTACGGCCCGGCCAAGGCGGCGATGATCAACTTCTCGCTCGGCCTGTCGAAGGCGATTTCGGGCTCGGGCGTCACCAGCAATGTCGTCTCGCCCGGCATGATCCGCACCGAGGGCCTCGTCGATTTTCTCACCGCCTTCGCCCAGAAGCGCGGCTGGGGTGACGATATCACCAAGGCCGAGGAATATGTGATGAAGGGCTGCGGGCAAACCGTGAACCGCGTCGGCGAAGTGCGCGACATCGCCTTTGCCGTCACCACGCTGGCCAGCCCGATGAGCGACTTCATCAACGGCACCAACATCCACGTCGATGGCGGCATCTCGCCGTCGATCAACTAAGGCGGCCGATCGGTCGGTGCCGCCTGCCGCGCCATCGCCGCAGGCGGGTGCCCCCCGGCGCATAGGCTTTATCGGCCTGGGCGATCAGGGCGGGCCGATGGCGCGGATGATCCTGGCCGGCGGCTATGATCTGGCGGTATGGGCCCGCCGCCCCGAGGCCACTCTCGCCTTTGCCGAGGCCGGGGCGCGGGTGGCCGCCAGCCCGGTCGAACTGGCGGCGGCCAGCGATGTGCTGTGCCTGTGCGTCACCGGCGACGCTGATGTCCGCGATCTGCTGGTCGAGGGCGGCGTGCTGGCGACCATGGCGCCGGGCTCCATCGTCGCCCAGCATTCCACCATAGCCCCTGCCACCTGTGTGGACCTCGCCGAACGGGCCGCCCGCCATGGCCTGCGCTTCCTCGATCTGCCGGTATCGGGCTCGGGCCATGCGGCGCTGGCCCGGCGCCTGCTGGTGCTCTGCGGTGGCGAGGCGGTGGCGCTGGAGATCATCCGCCCGGTGCTGGAATGCTATGCCGGCTCCATCCTGCACATGGGCGAGGTGGGCGCGGGGCAGCGGGCCAAGTTGCTCAACAATCTGCTGGCGGTGGTGAATATCGGCCAGGCCTGGCGCCTGCTGACCCTGGCACCCGCTGTGGGGGTGGATCCCGCCGCCATGCGCGAGGCGGTGCTGGCGGGCACGGCGCGCACCGCCTCGATGGAGGCGATGGTGCGCCTGTGCCAGCCGGCCCGCGCCGCCCATGTGCTGGCAATCCTGCGCAAGGATGTGGCGCTGGCCTTCGCCGCCTTCCCGCCGGACGAAATGGCGCCGTGGCGGGATTTGGCCGGCGCGGGTCTGGATGCGCTGGCCACCCTGGCCGCCAGCGACGGAAGCCTGCTCGGCTAGGCGGCGATGGCCTTGATCACTTCCTCGGAGGTGGTGATGCGCGACATCAGCCGCAGCTGTTCGGCCACGATGATCTTGTGCACCTCGGGGTCGGCGCCGGCGATGCAGTCCTCGGGGATCACCACCGTGTAGCCGAGATCGCAGGCGGTCATCATGTTGCCGGGCATGCCAAGGTTGGTCGATACGCCCACCAGCACCACGGTCGAGACATCCATCCGCCGCAGAATCGCGTCCAGCGAGGTGCCGTTGAAGGCGATTATCCCGGAGGTGCGGACGATGACGATGTCCTCCGGCTTGGGCTCCAGCCCCTCGACAAAGCCCGCCTCGGGGCTACCCTCGGCCATGTTCCGCTGCTTCAGCGACATGGCGCTGATCAGCGAGTTGGGCGCCATGTCGGCAAAATCGGGCCGGTGCCGCACCGGCGTGTGCAACACCGGCAGGCCTGCCGCGCGGAAGGCCGCGGCAAGGGCGGCGATGTTCGCCACCATGCCCCGTTCCTCCACCTGCTGCGCCAGCCCCTTGAAGCTGCAATAGCGCGCATCGATCACGCCAAGCTGACATTCGTTGACGACCAGCGCCGCCTTGCCCTTGATGATGCTCCTGGTGTTTCCGCTCATGGCTCTCTCCCGCCTGTGCGGCGGCCTTGCGTGATCTGGCGCCACGCAAAGCCGCCCCCCTTGTTGTTTTCTCGTGCCGGGCGATCAGAAGCCCGCGTGGCCGACGGTGGAATATTCCGCCCCCAGCGCCTGCACCGCGCGATAGGCGGCGTGCACGGCGTCGCCGATGCGGCCCGGCTGCGCGCTGTCGCCGATCAGCGTGTTGAACACCCCGCGCTCGGTCAGTGCCGCCTCCAGCGCGTTGGCCGGGCTGCGGCCCTGCGCCATGAACAGGCGGTCCATCGGCAGGCGGCTTTCCGCGCCCTCATTGGTCTGAACCCGCACCGCGTCGTCTTCCACCGCCACAATGTGGCTGTTGTCGACGATGGTGATCAGCGGGTTGGCCGAAAGCCGCGACAGCAGTTCGCCGCGATAGACCATCTCGGCCGCACGGGCGAGCTGCTTGGCCGCCGAGCGCGAGACCAGCGTGACATGCACGCCATCCTCGGCAAGGAACTCGGCCATTTCGCAGCCGGTTTCGCCGCCGCCATAGACGACGGCCTTTTGCCCGGCATCCAGGCCGTGCGGCGTGTCGCCCATCAGCACGTCATAGGCATCGACGACCAGCGGGCTGGCGATCCCGTCGATCTCCATGTGCTTGTGCTGGGTGCCGGTGGCCAGCAGGGTGATGGCGGGTGAGAGCGCGGCGATCTCGTCGGCATTGGCGGCATGGCCCAGCGTCAGCTTCACGGTGCTGTCGCCCAGGCGGCCCTGCAGATAGTCGCGATACCAGAACAGCTTGTCCTTGCCCGGGGGCGTGGCCGAGGCGATGATGCCGCCGCCGAGGAATTTGCGGCCCTCCAGCAGATGCGTCTCGAAGCCGGCCTGGTCGAGCATCAGCGCCGCGGCAATGCCCGCCGGCCCCGCGCCCACCACCACGGCCCGCTGGCCCGTGCCAGTGCCGGGGGCGAGAATGGCGTCCAGCTCGCTGCCGGTGCGCGGGTTCTCGGCACAGCCCACCTGCACGCGGCCGTCCTTGGCGGTGAGGCACCAGTTGCACGAGGTGCAGGGGCGGATCAGGTCGCGGCGCCCGGCCTTGGCCTTGTTGGCCCATTCGGGATCGGCCAGCATCGGGCGGCCCAGCGCCACCAGATCGGTCGCGCCGCTGGCGACGGCTTCCTCGGCCATTTCGGGCCAGCGGATCTGGCCGACGGCGATAACCGGCTTGCCGGTGGCCTTGCGGATGCGCGAGGCATAGGGAATGCGCCAGCCCTCTTCGGCCGACATCGGCTCCAGCACCTTGGCGAAAGATGGCCCAACGCCCCAGCCGGCCGAGCAGTGGAAGGCATCGGTGCCGGCCTCGGCGAGGCGCTGGCTGATCCCTTCCATGTCGTCGATGGTGAAGCCACCGGCGCGGAACTCGTCGACCGAGATGCGGAACACCAGCGGCGCGTCGCCAATCGCGGCGCGCACGCTCTTCACCACGGCCAGCGGGAAGGCCAGACGGCGCTCGGCGTCGCCGCCCCACTGGTCGTCGCGCAGGTTGCACAGCGGCGAGAGGAACTGGGTGAGCAGATAGCCATGCGCGCCATGCAGCTCGATGCCGTCATAGCCGGCCTTCATCGCCAGCGCGGCGGTGTTGCCGAAGGAGTAGATCAGGTGCTCGATCTCGTCATTGGTGAGGGCGCGGCTGGTCTTCTTCTCGGGATCGCGGCGCGAATAGATGTCGCAGGGGCCCACGGTCAGCCCCTCGGGCAGCACCTTGGGGTTGGCATAGATGCCGCAGTGTTGCAGCTGCACGAAGATGCGCGCGCCGGCATCGTGCACCGCGCGCACCAGGCGGCGGTGGCCCTCCAGATTGGTCTCGTCCTCCAGATGCAGCTGATACTCGTGCGCGCGGCCGGTCTCGGGCGAGACGCAGGTATATTCCACGATGATCAGCCCCATGCCGCCCAGCGCCCGCTCGCGGTAGAAGGCGATCATCTGCGGGGTGACTTCGCCTTCCAGCCCGCCCAGTTCGGTGGACATCGGCGCCATCACCATGCGGTTGGGCAGGGTTACCGTGCCCAGCTGGAAGGGCGAGAAAATATGCGGGTAAGGGGTCGTCATCACAGGTTCCTCTTCAGTTCCACCACCGCGTCCAGCGCGACCACACCGCCATCGGCGGGGCGCACTATCAGCGGGTTGATCTCGATCGTGGCGATCTGGTTGCTATATTGCGCGGCGAGGGCCGAAAGCTGCGATATCGCCGCGGCAAGCGCATCGACATCGTGGGCAGGGCCGCCGCGATAGCCGGTCAGTAGCGGAGCGGTCTTCACGCTGGCAATCATTTTCCGCGCCCGCGCCAGCGAAACCGGCGCCAGCGCGCAAACCGTGTCGCGCAGCAGCTCCACCAGCGTGCCGCCAAGGCCAAAAGTCACCACCGGGCCAAACACCGGGTCGGTGTGAATGCCCACGATCGTCTCCACCCCGCCGCGCACCATTTCAGAGACGAGGTAGCCGTCGATCCGCGCGTCCGGCAGGGCGGCGGGGATGGTGTCGGCCATGCGGCGCACCGCATCCTCCACCGCTTCCGGCGAGGCGAGGCCCAGCGCCACGCCGCCCACCTCGGTCTTGTGGAGAATGTCGGCCGAGACCACCTTCACCGCCACCGGAAAGCCGATGTCGGCGGCGATGCGGGCGGCATCCTGCGGCGATTGCACCAGCTCCTCGCGCGGGCTGCGCACGCCGCAGCCGGCCAGCAGCGCCTTGGCCTGGGCCTCGTTGATGCGGCCATCGGCCGGCAGGTCGAGCGCCCCGGCGGCCAGCGGGGCCACGGGCTCGGGCAGGGGAGTTTCGAATTGCACGCGGAAGCGGTGCAGCGCGGCCAGCGCGGCGATCGCGCGCGAGGGGTCCTCGAAGGCGAAGAAGCCCTTGTCGTCATATTCGCGCACCATCTCCGGCGGCGCGGTGACGGAGATCATCACCAACTGGTCGGGCGCGCGGGCATGGGCATTGGCAATCGCCTGCTGCAACGGCCGGGCCATGGAAGGCGCCGCGCCAGTGATGCCCAGAAACACGATGGTCGCGTCAAAGGCGTTGGCGGCGAAAATCGCGTCGAGCGTCTTTTCCATGATGTCATGGTTGGTGGTGACGAGGCCGGTCATGTCGATGGGGTTGCGCGGGCTGCAATGCGGCACCAGCGCGCGCAGCGCATCCTGCGTCGGCTGGGGCACCTCGCCCATGGTCAGCCCGGCATCGGCGACGAAATCGGCGATCTGCACGCCAATGCCGCCCGAAATGCTGACCACGCCCACGCGCGGCCCCTTGGGGCAGCACGCCCTTGCTCAGCGCATAGGCGATGTCGAGCAGCTCGTCGGTGGTGCGGGCGCGGTGCACGCCATATTCCTCGAACAGCGCGTCATAGACGCTGTCCTCGCCCGTCAGCGAGGCGGTGTGCGAGGCGGCGGCGGCACTGCCTTCGGCGGTGCGCCCCACCTTCATCATCACCACCGGCTTGCGGTTGCGGCGGGCCAGGTCCAGCCCGGCGATCAGGCTGTCCTTGCTGCGCAGGCCTTCCAGATAGGCGAGGATGACGTCATTCTCCTCGCGCCCGGCCATCCAGTGCAGCGCGTCGCCCACATCGATGTCGGCCTCGTTGCCGGTCGTCACCCATTGCGAGACGCCCAGCCCCCGCAGAAACAGGTGGCGCATCAGATAGCCGCCATAGCCGCCGCTCTGGCTGGCCACGGCAATGCGGCCCGGCGGCGGCACCGCCTCCTCCAGCGCCGAGGCGAAGGTGCCGTAAAACTTCGCATGGGCATTCAGCGCGCCCATGCAGTTCGGCCCCAGCAGGCGCAACCCGCCCGCCCGCGCGATGGCCAGCGCCTCTTCCTGCAGCTTGACGCCCTCGGGGCCCGCCTCGGCAAAGCCCGCGCCATAGCAGATCGCCGATTTCACCCCGATGGACACGCAATCGCGCAGGGTCTGCACCGTGGCATCCGCGCCAATCGCCAGCAGCGCGCAATCCACCGGCCCATCGATGTCGAGGATGGAAGGATAGGCCTTCAGTCCCTGAATTTCCGCCCGCGCCGGGTTCACCGGATAGATCGGGCCGTCAAAACCGGCCTCCAGCAGATACTGGATCGGCCGCCCGCCGAAACGGCGCTGGTCCGACGAGGCACCGACAATCGCCACCGAGCGGGGCGCGAACAGGGCATCGAGGCTGGCGGCGTTGGGGGCGTTGTGGGACGCGGAGGCGGGCATGGCTGGTATCGACTTCCACTGGATGATGGCCACCGAACGGGGCAGGGCATTTGGCTGGTTTCTGCTCTGGCCTGAATGGTGCCGGTCGCCAACAAGCCGGCAAAAACCAACATGTATATGTTGGCTGCGACGGCCGCGTGCGGAGGTGTCGCGCGGGTCAGGTCGCGAACACCCGCCGAAGGGCACAAGGGCACAAGGGCACAAGGGCACAAGGGCACAAGGGCCCTGGCGCGCGCGACGCCGCCGCAAGCCAGCACAAGAGTGTTAAGTCGCCGCGACGAAGGGGCCGTTCTTGACGATCCGGCGGCGCGGGTCGATTGCCCGGACACGCTATTCCGCCCTTCTATTCCGCTCAACCTCCGGAGTGACCTCATGACTACCGACACCAAGGATTTCAAGCCGAAGGGCCTGGCCGCCCTGCATCTGCCCAAGGATCTGGTGGTCAAGATCCCCGAACTGGGCGACCCGCAGTGGGTGAAGCGACCGGCTGGCCATTGGTATCTGCCGCTGATGTTCGACGTCGCCGGTGGCGTCACGGTGAACGTGATGCGCTACGAGACGCCGGGCAAGGTCGGCCGCCACATCCACGATGGCCCGGTCTATTCCTACACCATCGAGGGCTCCTGGCATTATCCCGAGCACCCGTGGGTGGCCGAGGCCGGCAGCTTCGTGTGGGAGCCGACCGGCGACATCCACACGCTGGTGGTCAGGGAATCGATGATGGCGCTCTATGTCATGCACGGCGGCCTCATCTCGGTCGACGAGAACGACACCCCGATCGGCTATGACAATTGCCTGAGCCTGCTCGGCTATTGCGACCAGTGGTATCGCGACCACGGGCTGGGCGAGGATTATGTGAAGCAGTTCATCCGCTAGGTTTTGGTCGGGCCAAAGGATGGGGCGGCGTGAAAACCGCTCCCCCATCTGGACGGCGCCGTTCCGACCGCTTATCGTGCCCCTTCCCGCCTCTGGATCGAGGGGTCGGAATTGATTCCTCAGCATAATTGATTCCTCAGCATAATGGTGCGCGAAATGGCCAAGGCAAACGAGAATACAAAGACGGGCAACGACAAGCTGCCCAAGGAGAGCGAAGTGGCAACGGGCCCGCAGGTGAACGGCAGCCTGCCGCTCTATGCGGACCCGCGCGCGGTGCACAGCGTCACCCATCAGGACGTGGCGGTGCGGGTTGGCCCCACCGATTTCGCCTTCGCCGCGAAGGCGCCGATCGTGCAATTGACGGTGGACGAGTTCGAGCGCGCCGCGCTGGATTACCCCATCGTCTTCGTCGGCACGGACCGTCAGCCCTTCGTGGTGACCGGTCTGCAGGGCGAGCGCAGCCTGTTCGTCGTTGATGGCCAGTATCGCGCCGATGCCTATGTGCCGGCCTATCTGCGCCGCTATCCCTTCGTGTTCGCCAAGGACGAGGGCAGCGACGCGCTGATCCTCTGCCTCGATCACGCGTCGGACCGGGTGGCCGCCGTGGGCGACGAGGGCGCCCTGCCGCTGTTCGAGGGCCACGAGCCGACCGCGCTGACCCGCCAGGCGCTGGAGTTCTGCGACAATTACGAGGCGGCCAGCGCCCGCACGCAGATCCTCATCGGCCTGCTGGCGGATCTCGACCTGTTCGAGGCAAAGCAGGTGCATTACACCGCCCCCACCGGCGGCGAGCCCCAGCTGCTGCTGGAGTTCCAGACGATCGACCGCCAGCGCTTCGAGGCGCTGGATGCGGAGGCCTTCCTGCGCCTGCGCGACGCAGGCGCCCTGCCGGCGATTTACGCGCAGATCGCCTCGCAGGCCAAGTGGGACGCGCTGGTCGCCACGCTGCGCACGGTCGAGCCGGAGGTGGTCCCGGCCTGATCCGCACCGTCACACGTGATCGGGAAAGGGGCGCTGCCGGCAACGGGGCGCCCTTTTTTTGGCCTGCTCACCCGGCCGTGTTTCTGGCCTGTCCGCCCGGCCATGCATGGCGCGCGCGTCGTTCCCCGCGCTACCCGCCGGGGCCATGCGCGAGACCGCGCAAAACCGCGGCATTTGGCGCGCACCGCGCGCGGAAATTCCGCCGCCACCGGCACAGGTGCCAATGGGCTCACCACCGTTCCCCCCGTTCCAAGATGCCGTTTCGGCATACGTCGATACAGAAAATGACTGATGCAAATTAAGCACTTGCGAGGGCGGTAAACGGCCACTAGCGATGTGATATGTCCGTCGTCAGAACATTCGGCACAGTTTGCGGCGTAAATTAGCGGAGGGCGGGCCTCGTCTGGGGTTGGGTTTTATGTCCCCCGTCAGCACCAATGGCACAGATTTGAGGTTGTGATTTAAGGAGGGTTGGGGCTTCGTCGTAGTGACGAAGGAACGAAGAGGATTGA
>CAIXXP010000125.1 GCA_903923465.1 uncultured Sphingomonadales bacterium
CACCCATGACCACCCCCTACCACCCCCCGGTCAAGCAATCGGTGGAGATCGCCGGGCACAAGACCTCGATCAGCCTGGAGCCGTTGTTCTGGGCGATGCTGAAGGAGGCTGCCGCGCGCGAGGGCGTGCCGATCAACGCGCTGGTCGCCCGGATCGATGCCGAGCGGATTGCCGCCCCCACCCCGCCGGGCCTCGCCGGGGCGATTCGCCTATGGCTGGTGCACCAAGGCGGCCAGACCGAAGCTTAATCCCCGCCCACCCGCTCGATATCGGCGCCGAGCAGGGCCAGCTTCTCCTCCAGCCGCTCATAGCCGCGATCGAGGTGATAGAGCCGGTGCACCTGAGTCTCGCCCTCCGCCGCGAGGCCGGCAATCACCAGACTCATCGAGGCGCGCAGGTCCGTCGCCATCACCTCTGCGCCGGTGAGGCGGGGCACGCCATGCACGATGGCCGTGCGGCCCTTGGTCTCGATATGCGCGCCCATGCGGTTCAGCTCGGGCACGTGCATATAGCGGTTCTCGAAGATGGTCTCGGTCAGCACGCTGGTGCCCTCGGCGCGGGTCAGCAGGGCCATCAGCTGCGCCTGCATGTCGGTGGCAAAGCCGGGATAGGGCGCGGTGGAGAGCGTGACCGGGCGAATCGGGCCATCGGCCGCGACAAACAGCCCGCCAGCGCGCGGCTCCACATGGGCGCCCGCATCGCGCAGCGCCTGAACGGTCGCCTCCATCTCCTCGACGCGCGCGCCGGTCAGCATCACCTCGCCACCGGTGATCACCGCCGCGCAGGCGTAGGAGCCGGCCTCGATGCGGTCGGGCATCACCTGATAGGTGGCGCCATGCAGGCGGGGCACGCCGTGGATGGTCACATCAGAGGTGCCGATCCCCTCGATCTGCGCGCCCATCGCCACCAGCATGTTGCACAGGTCGACGATTTCCGGCTCGCGCGCGGCATTGTGCAGCGTGCTTTTGCCCTTGGCGAGCACGGCGGCCATCAGCGCGTTTTCCGTCGCCCCCACCGAAACCACCGGGAAGCTGTAACGCCCGCCCGGCAGGCCGCCATCAGGCGCGTGGGCCCGCACATAGCCGGCGGCCAGCTCGATCTGCGCGCCGAGCGCCTCCAGCACTTTCAGGTGCAGGTCGATCGGGCGGTTGCCGATGGCGCAGCCGCCGGGCAGCGAGACGGTGGCCTCGCCCGCGCGCGCCAGCATCGGCCCCAGCACCAGAATGGAGGCGCGCATCTTGCGCACCAGCTCATAGGGCGCAACGGTGGAGGTGAGGCGCGTGGCGGTCAGCGTCATCACCCGGCCGAAATCCTCCGGCCGGTTGCCGGCGATGGCGGTGGAGACGCCGAACTGATTCATCAGATGCTGGAAACTGTCGATGTCGGCCAGCCGGGGCAGATTGCGCAGCGTCAGCGGCTCGTCGGTAAGCAGCGCGCAGGGCAGCAGCGTGAGGGCCGAATTCTTTGCGCCGGAGACCGGAACCGTGCCGGCAAGGCGAGTAGTGCCACGAATGATGATCTTGTCCATCATCGCCGTTTAGCCGCTCTTCCCCATCGCGCAAGTATTGGCGGTTTCAACGCTTGCCCTGCATGCGTTTTCAGGATTAACCCCGGGCTTTAATCCCGGCGTAACATTGCCCTGCCACGAGGTTGACGCATGACTGAACAGACCAAATTCAAGCCCGTGCGCAAGGCCGTTTTCCCCGTTGCGGGGCTGGGCACGCGCTTCCTGCCCGCCACCAAGGCGATCCCCAAGGAAATGCTGCCGATCATCGATCGCCCGCTGATCCAGTATGCGGTGGATGAGGCGCGCGAGGCGGGCATCGACCAGCTGATTTTCGTCACCGGCCGTGGCAAGACCGCCATCGTCGAGCATTTCGACACCGCCTATGAGCTGGAAGACACCATGCGCGGGCGCGACAAGTCGCTCGATGTGCTGGAGCCCACACGCATCCAGCCGGGCAACCTCGTCACCGTGCGCCAGCAGGTGCCGCTGGGCCTGGGCCACGCCATCTGGTGCGCGCGCGCCATCATCGGCGACGAGCCCTTCGCCATCTTCCTGCCCGACGAGCTGATGATCGGCACCCCCGGCTGCATGAAGCAGATGGTGGAGGCCTATAACGAGACCGGCGGCAATCTGATCAGCGTGCTGGAGGTGCCCCACGAGGAGGTCTCGTCCTATGGCGTGATCGACCCGGGCCAGGTGCTCGACGGCTTTGGCGGCTCGCTAACCGAGGTGAAGGGTCTGGTCGAGAAGCCCAGGTTGGAGGACGCCCCCTCGAACCTGATCATCTCGGGCCGCTACATCCTGCAGCCCGAGGTGATGCGCGTGCTGGAAAATCAGGGCAAGGGCGCCGGCGGCGAGGTGCAACTGACCGACGCCATGGCGAAAATGATCGGTACCCAGCCGTTCCACGCCGTCACCTTCGGCGGCAAGCGCTACGACTGCGGCTCGAAGACCGGCTTCGTCGAGGCGACGCTCGCCCTCGCGCTGGAGCGGCCCGATATGGCCGACGACGTGCGCGCGATGGCGAGGCGGCTGCTGGGGCTGTGATTCGCCATCCAGCGGTGGCCTAAGGCAACAGGCTCCGCCGAGGTTAGCCCGCGATGCCATTTGCTGCCGTCAGCGGTTGGCTCGGCGGTCGCGACCATCGCCGCGCCAGAGCCGGGCCGAGCGCCCGGCGATGATGAACGCCGATGCCGTTGACGCGCTTTATCGCCGAGCAATGGTTGGGGGCTATACCCCCAGGACCTCTCCCAAATCCGCACCAGAATTCCCGCTGAGGCCCAAACTAGAAAAGGCAGCCCTTGGGCCGCCCTTTCCGCATCCTCTCCGGGATGAGCTCGCCGCCGGGCTTTAGCCCGTGTCAGCACTATAACTCGAAAATCTTACTCGTCGCCGGCGTCTGCCTCTGCCGGGCCGACGCGAATGGCGGCGGCGGCGGCGGCCAGATCGGCCGGCAGCGCCGAACCGTCACCCTGCATATAGGGAATCGGGTTCACTGCCAAGCCGGCAACACGCACTTCATAATGCAGATGCGGGCCAGTGGTGCGGCCGGTGCTGCCGATGTAGCCGATGACGTCGCCCTTGTGGACCTGTTGCCCGGCTTCCACGTTCAGGCGCGACATGTGGCCATAGCGGGTTTCCAGCGCGCCGCCGTGTTCCAGCTGCACATAGAGGCCATAGCCCGAGAACCAGTCCGCCCGGCCAACCACGCCATCGGCAGTGGCGTGGATCGGGGTGCCGACCGGCCCGGCGAGGTCCACGCCCAGATGCGCGCGGCGGCCACCCAGCACCGGGTGCCAGCGCATGCCGAATTCGCTGGTGAGGCGCGTGCCTTCCACCGGCATGGTCGAGGGGATGGAAACGCTTTGCGGGGCGGGGGTGCCACCGGCGGCGGCGAAGCCGGCAATCTTGTCGCCGGTTTGCAGCGAGGAAAACAGCTGGCGGAACTGCGCATCGCCATTGCTGTGGGAAATCGAGCTGGCAGCCTCGGCACGCAGGGGAGCGGCAATATCGGCGTTGGCGGCGCTGTTGGCAAAAGCGGCGGAGGCGCCAAGGACCGAACCCAGTGCCAGCGCGGCGGCCATGGCAGACAATCCTGAAAACCGGGAAATCAAAACCACCAAAACCACCTTGCTTCACGCGGCGAGCCGAGGGGCTGCAGTGCTGGAAAACTCCAGAGTTGGACGGAATTCCCCCCCGCCTTCTCTACGGGAGTGTGCCTAGCGGCGAGGCCAAGGATTAGGCAAGCATGCCATAGAACTTGCGCGACAAACCGGCTGCCTCGCGCGCCGAGTCGTTGAACGGTGGCTTAACGCCTCCGCGAAAGTGCCTTTCGACCAAGGTTTTCCAGTGGTTTTCCGGGCACTCGCCCCGGCTGGCACAGACGGCCGCGAAGTGTTTTGTGCCGAATCGGACATGCACGATCTCGTCCGCCAGAATGCGGGTGAGGATCCGCGCGCCGCGTTCATCGCCTGCGCCTCGCGCACGATTGATCGCGGCCGGGGTCACATCCAGCCCGCGCGCCTCCAGCACCATCGGCACAATCGCCAGCCGGGCGGCAACGTCATGGCGGGTCGCCGTGGCCGCCTGCCACAGGCCATCGTGCGCGGGCAGCGCGCCATAGTGGCTGCCGGCATCGCGCAACAGCCGGTCGAGCAGGGCGAAATGCATCGCCTCGTCGGCGGCCACCTGCAGAAAGTCGCTGACGAATTGTTCGCCCATCTCGGCGCCAAACCGCCCGGCCATGTCCAGCGCCAGATCGATGGCGACGAACTCGATGTGGGCCAGCGCGTGGAACAGGGCGATCCGCGCCCGCTCGCTCTGGCCCCGGCCGCGCTTGGGCATGCGGTTCGGGGGCAGCAGTTCGGGCTCGGCCGGGCGGGCGGGCACATCGGGCATGGCCACATCGAAGGCGAAGGCCAGCCGCCCGGCCCGCCAGTCGCGCACCAGCTTGCGTGTCGTCATCAACTTGGCGCGGGGGTCGCCGGTGTTCAGCGCAGCGCGAATCGCGGTCGCGACCGTGGGCCTTGTGTCGCTCACAGGGCGCGGGCGGCGGCCAGCACCTCTTCGGCGTGGCCCTTCACCTTCACCTTGCTCCACACGCGGGCGATGCGACCGTCCGCGCCCACCAGCAGGGTGGTGCGCACCATGCCCATGTAGGTGCGGCCGTAGTTCACCTTCTCGGCCCAGATGCCCAGCGCGTCCGACAGGCCGCCCTCGGCCGCATCGCTGGCCAGCGGCACGGCGAGGTCGTGCTTGGCGATGAACTTGGCGTGCTTCTCCGGGCTGTCCTTGCTGATGCCGAGCAGCGCCACGTCCGCAGCGGCAAAATCACCGGCCAGCGCGGTGAAATCCTTGTTCTCGGTGGTGCAGCCGGGGGTGTCGTCCTTCGGGTAGAAGAACAGCACCAGCTTCTTGCCGGCAAAATCGGCCGGGCGAATGACGCCCCCATCCAGCGCGGTGAGGGCAATGTCGGGCAGGGTATCGCCCACGGCGGGAAGGGTGGTCATGGCGCGAATCTCCTCGGGGGTGGTTTGGCGCGATTCCTTGGCGATAAATGGGGGGAGGGGCAAGTTAGGCTGCAAGGGATAGTTTGCAGGGGGCACGCCCCTGCACCCCGTTCCTGTCATTGCGACGCCAATGGTTCGGCGTAGCACAAGGCCGCCGCGCCGCAGGCTGTATAGCCGCTGCGCGGCGGAGCGGGACGATGAGAGGGATGCGCCGAGCAAGGCAGGAATGGGGTTTGGGGCCCCAGACCCCAAGACCCCAAGACCCCAAGACTATCTCTCGTTGCCCTTTTACTTTCGGCCGCCCGCCTTCCCGGCTATGGCGCAGCGCCATGACACCCTATCGCTTCCCCCCCGAATGGCACCCGCAGGATTGGCTGTGGATCGGTTTTCCCCACGAGGCCGAGGAATGGCCGGGCTTTCTCGAGCCGGCGCAAGAGCAGATCGCCGCCTTCGCCAGCGCCGTGGCCGATAGCGGCCAGCCGGTGCGGCTGATCGTGCGCGATGAGGCCAATGCCGCCCGCGCCCGCGCGCTGTGTTCTTCGCGCGTCACCCTCGAAACGCGGCGCTATGGCGACATCTGGCTGCGCGATACCGGGCCGCTGGTGATGCTGGATGGGGCCGGCAATCGCCGCGCCCGTCGCTTTGGCCACAATGGCTGGGGCGGCAAATATCTGATGCCGGGCGACGAGACCATCGGCGCGGAGCTGGCCGCCAGCGCGGGCCTGCCGGTCGCCACGGCCGGCTGGGTGCTGGAGGGCGGCGCGCTGGACGTGGATGGCACCGGCCTTGTCGCCACCACCGAACAGTGCCTGCTGAGCCCCAACCGCAACCCGCACCTTACGCGTTCGGATATCGAGACCCGGCTGGGCGAAGACCTCGGCCTGACGCGCGTGCTGTGGCTGGGCGACGGATTGCTCAACGACCACACCGACGGCCACGTCGACAATCTGGCCCGCTTCGTCGCCCCGAACACCCTGGCCCTGCCCCGCGCCACCGGGGCAGACGACCCGAACGCCGCCATCTATGCCGACGCCAAGGCCCGCGCCGAAGCTGCCGGCGTCGTGGTGCGCGAAGTGCCCTCGCCCGGGCGCATCGAGCGGGACGGGCGCGTGGAACCGGCCAGCTATATGAACTTCGCCATCACCACCAGGCTGGTCGTCGTGCCGGTCTATGGCTCGCCGTATGACGCGGAAGGCGTCGCGGCGATCGCCGAACTGTTTCCGGATCGCGAGACGGTGGGGATCTTGGCCGATGCCGTGCTGGCAGGGGGCGGCTCGTTCCATTGCGCGAGCCAGCAGATGCCGAGTTTGCAGGGGTAGGGTAAGGGGTAGATGCGAGGGCCATCGCCCTCGCGCTCCCATTAATGTCTGCGTCGCGCGCTAACTCGGCGTAGCGATCTGTCGCGAAGCGGCCATAAAGCCTGCGGCGCGGAGACGTTGCGCAAGGCCGAACCCTTGGCGCAACGACGACAGGAATGGGAGCGCGAGGGACGAGTCCCTCGCACCCTACCCCCTTCAACCCGCCTTCAAATCCGGGGCCGTCGCCTCACCCTTCAGCAAGGCGACAGCCTCGGCCAGCGGCACCACCCTCTGCGCCTGTTCGCCCAGCACGCGGATGGCGACGGTGCCCTCCTCGGCCTCGCGCTTGCCCACCACCAGCAGGAAGGGCACCTTCTGCAGCGAATGCTCGCGCACCTTGAGGTTGATCTTCTCGTTGCGCAAATCGGCGGCGACGCGGATCCCGGCGGCTTTCAGTTGCGCTTCGGCCTCGCGGGCATAGTCATCGGCGTCGGAGACGATGGTGGCGACCACCGCCTGCACCGGGGCCAGCCAGGTCGGCAGCTTGCCGGCAAAATGCTCGATGAGGATGCCGATAAAGCGCTCGTAGGAGCCGAAGATGGCGCGGTGGAGCATGACCGGGCGGTGCTTCTCGCCATCCTCGCCGATGTAGCTGGCGTCGAGGCGCTCGGGCAGCACGCGGTCGGACTGGATGGTGCCCACCTGCCAGGTGCGGCCGATGGCATCGGTCAGGTGCCATTCCAGCTTCGGTGCGTAGAAGGCGCCCTCGCCCGGGTGGATACCGGTCTTGATGCGGCCGCCCGACTCGGCGGCGATCTTGTCCAGCACTTCGGTCATCACACTTTCGGCGCGGTCCCACAGATCGTCGGACCCGACGCGCTTCTC
>CAIXXP010000126.1 GCA_903923465.1 uncultured Sphingomonadales bacterium
AGCACCCGCAGATCCGCCCCCCCTTCCAGCAGATGGGTGGCGAAGGCATGGCGCAGCACGTGGGGGCTGAGGCGCTCCGGGGCGAGGCCGGCCCGCGCGGCCAGATCGCGCAGCAGCTGAAACAGGCGGATGCGGGTGAGGTGCCCCTTTTCCCCGCGCGAGGGGAACAGGAAGCGCGAGGCCGGACCATCACCTTGCCCCCGCACTGCCAACCAACGCGTCAACACCACCCGCGCGCGGTGGCTGACCGGCACCATACGCTGCTGGCCACCCTTGCCGGTGATCGCCAGAAACGGCACATCGCGTGGCAGCGATACCAGCGGCAGTGAAACCAGCTCGCTTGCCCGCAGACCGGAGCCATAGAGCAGCTCCAGCAAGGCCAGCGTGCGCAGCGGCAGGGGGCTGTCACCTGCGGCCTCGGCCTCGGCTGTGGTGAACAGCGCCTCAATGTCGCCATGGCCCAGAATGCGCGGCAGCGGCCGGCGCGCCGGGCCACGGGGCAGGCCGGCGGAGGGATCGTCCCCGCGCTGTCCCTCCTCCACCAGAAAGCCATAGAACTGCCGCAGCGCCGAGGCTTTGCGTGCCCGGCTGGATGGGGCCAGATCGGCCCACAGCGGCCCCAGCCGCGCCAGATCCTCCGGTGTCGCGCCCACCAGATCGCCGATCAATCCGGCGGCTCCCTCCAGGTCGCGGGCATAGGCGAGCAGCGTGTTGGCCGCGGCGCCTCTTTCGGCGGCAAGCATGGCGAGGAAGTCGCGGATTCCGCGCGCCGTGGCACTTTCCGGCGGCAACGGTGGGTCGGCGCTGGCCGGCACCGGCCTAACCGCGCGCCACGGCCTCGGCGGCGATCATCCGCGCCTCGGCGCCCAGCCCCACCCGGTTCAGCGCCCCCACGATGTGATAGAGATAGCGCGGGGTCATCTGCTTCCAGCTATCGCCCTGCAGCCCGAGGCCCGCCAACAGGGCCACCAGCGTGGGGTTGCCCGCCGCCGCCGCCGAATCGATCTGCGTGGTCCAGCGGCTCGGCCTTTCAAGATCGATGGAAAGCTTGCCCGCCTCTGACTGCCGCGTGCCATCGCTCACCCGCCCCAGCCCGGCCAGCCCGGCCAGCAGAAACGCCGATTTGCGCTTGCTGGCGCTGGTGTCGGCCCCGCGATAGCTGTCGATCGCGCCGCCATCCACGGTTGTGCCACTGGGCGCGGCCAGCGCCAGCAAAGCCCAGCCCTGGCTGCCACGGTCGACCGCATTGGCCCAGCGCAGCGCATTGGCATCGAGCCCTGCAGTCAGCATGGCGGCGATGAGATCGCCCGCTTGCCCCGAAAAGGCGCTGTTTGCGGGCAGTCTCGCGGCGGCATAGGCGGTGAGAACCTGGCGGGAGTAGCGCGCCAGCGGGCCGGAGGCGCCATCCCACAACTGCTGCATCGCCTTCAACCGATCAGCCGGGTCCTCGGCCACATAGGCATCGCGCAGCAGCAGCGCCCGGTCGGCGGCACCGCCGGTAATGTCGTCGTCGGCGTAAATCTGGCTGTAAAGATCGACCATCGCGGCAGCCGAGAGGATGCCGACTCCGGCAGCCCGGTCAGCCGAGTCCGCCCGCACGCCCAGCCCCAGCATCGGCGCGGCGGCGGCCACATAATCATACGACGCGCCAGCGTTCTGCATCACACTGGCGGGTGGCGTGAGGCCCGTGGCGATGGTCAGCGCGTGGCGCCAAGGCGTCATGTCGTTCACCTGCGCCCATTCGATGGTGACCGCACGGCGACCGGTTCCTGCCGCTCCGGCATATTTCTGGGCCAGCAGCATATCGATATGCGGCATGGCGCCCTGATAGGTCAGGTGATCGAGCTGGGCGAACCCGGCTTGGCCATTGCCCGAGAACACGGCGCACACCGCCTTCATCACCTGCCAGCGGCCATCGGGCCGATTTTGCCCTTGGCCCTGCCCTTGCCCCTGTCCTTGACCCTGGCCGGAGCCACCCTGAATCGCCGCGACCGGGCAAATTCCGGTGAAATCCGCGGTGGCGACATAGGCATCAAAGGCAACCTGGGCCAGTTCGGGGCTATAGGCCGAAGGATCGACATCCTGCACCATCGCACGGGCCGCCTCGCCCTCGCCCATCCGCTCCAGCAGCGCCGCACGCAGGGCCACAAAGCGGGCCGGATCCATGCCATTGGGCGCATCCAGCCGCGACGCCAGCACCCGCCGCAGCAGAACATGCCCCCAGCGCGAGACCAGTGCCCCGTGGTTTCCCGCCAGTGTCGCGGCGACGAGATCACCATCCTGCCGGGCCAGTGAGAAGGGCGGCAGGCCTCCTTCGCGACTGTCGATCACGCCGATCCGCGCCAGAGAATGCCGCGCGCCGGCCGCCATATCGAAAGATGGGCGCAGACCAAGCAGCGCGTCAAGCTGCTCGGGCGGCAGGGCGGCGAATTGTTCGAACGAGGCAATCCCGGCTGGCAGCCCGGCGGCCGGAGACGCGGGCGCCTCCGGAATGATCAGCGGCGAGGCGGTGATGCTGGGCGTCGGCGAAGCCACGGCCCCGCGCGATGCTGTCGCCACCGGGGCGGATAACACGGGAGCACGGGCAACCGCCGCGCGGGGGCCGTGCTCGCCAGGCCGGTCAAAGTTCCGGGGCAACAGCGATTCGGGCGCCTGCTGCGCCTGCCCCACCGCCGACATTGCCGCCGCCGCCAGGCCTAGCGCCACGCCCGCGGGCCCCAGCCCCAGGCGCAACATCCGCGCCGTGCCCGCCGCCCGCGCGCCGGCATTCTGGCCGAAACGCCGCGCCTGGTTGCTTCTGGTCATGCCTGTCTCCACAGCATTGGCTGGGCCGGCGGCACAAAGCCCCGGCAAACTCGAGCGCCACGCCCTAAAATCAGCGCCACGCTTGCGCTGCCGGTTAGCGCAATTATAGGCCAAGCCGCAATGGATGACGAAAATCCTCTTCCCCCCACCCCGGCGGTGGACGAACCCTCGCTGGCCACCGTGCCGGATCAGGCCCGCGCCCTCGCCCGCCGGCTGACCCGCCCCGTGGTTCTGGTGGGCATGATGGGCGTTGGCAAGACCAGCCTTGGCCGCCGGCTGGCCGCGGCGCTGGGCAGCGAATTTGTCGATGCCGACGAGGAGATCGAGCGCGCCGCGCAGATGACTATCCCCGAAATCTTCGCGACCTATAACGAGGCCTATTTCCGCGATGGCGAGCGCCGGGTGATCGCTCGCCTACTGGGTGCGGGCGAGGCGGATGCTCCCCCTTCCCCGGCGGCGGCGGCCAAAACTGCTCCCCCCGAAACCGCTCCCCCCGAAACCGCTCCCCCAAAAACCGCTGCCCCAAAAACCGCTGCCAAGGTGATTGCCACCGGCGGCGGTGCCTTTTGCGATCCGGCCACTCGCGCGCTGATACTGGAGCGCGGCATCGCCGTATGGCTGGATGCGGACCTCGACACGCTGGTGGAACGCACCGCGCGCAAGGAAAACCGCCCGCTGCTGCGGCAGGGCAATCCGCGCGAAATTCTGGGCAGGTTGAAAGCGGAACGCCAGCCATTTTACGCTCAGGCGCCCATCCGGGTGATGAGCGGCAGGATGCCCCACGCCCGCACCTTGGGCCGCGTGCTGGACCAGATCGCGCACTGGCTGGACGGTGCCGAAACTCCAACCGAACCAGCCACAACCGCACCGGAACCCCGCTCATGACCACCATTCCCGTCGATATTGCCGGGCGACCCTATGAGGTGCGGATCGGCTCGGGCCTGCTGGCCGATGTCGCCAACGCGTGCGGTGCCCTTTTGCGCAAGCCCCTGGTGCCCATCGTCACCGATGCCCATGTCCACGCGGCCTGGGGCGCGGTGGTGGAGGCATCGCTGGCCGCAGCCGGCAAACAAGTGCTGTGGCGCATCCTGCCGCCGGGCGAGGCCACCAAGAGCTGGGAGCACCTCGCCGCCACGGTGGACTGGCTGCTGGCCCACGAGGTTGAACGCGGCGACCACATTCTGGCGCTGGGCGGCGGCGTCATTGGGGATCTCACCGGCTTTGCCGCCGCCATTGTGAAGCGCGGCTGCCACTTCATCCAGTTGCCCACCACCCTGCTGGCGCAGGTTGATTCGTCGGTGGGCGGCAAGACCGCGATCAACACCCCCGCCGGCAAGAACCTCGTCGGCGCCTTCCACCAGCCCGCCCTCGTGCTGGCCGATCTCGACGCGCTGGCCACCCTGCCCGCGCGCGAACTGGCCGCCGGCTATGCGGAGGTGGTGAAATACGGGCTGATCGATGATGCCGCCTTCTTCGCCTGGTGCGAGACCAACGGCGCGGCGGTGCTGGCAGGGGACGCCGAAGCGCGCGCCTATGCCGTGGCAACATCGGTGGCGGCCAAGGCGCGAATCGTGGCGCAGGACGAGTTCGAGACCACCGGCGCGCGGGCGCTGCTGAACCTCGGCCACACCTTTGGCCACGCGCTGGAGGCCGAGACGGGGTTTTCCGCGCGCCTGCTCCATGGCGAAGGCGTGGCGCTGGGCATGGTGCTGGCGGCGCGTTTCTCGGCCCGGCGCGGGCTTATGCCGGCGGCCGAAGCGGAACGCATCGCCGCCCATATCGCCAGCGTCGGTCTGCCCGCCGACGTACGCACGCTGGGTCTGAGTGTTTCGGGCGAGCGGCTGGCCGCGCATATGCTGCATGACAAGAAGGTCGATGCTGGCCGCCTCGCCTTTCTGCTGATGCGCGGCATCGGCCAGACCTTCCTGACCAAGGACGTGACGCTGGCCGAGGTTTCAGCCTTTCTGGCGGACGAGTTGGGCGGCTAGGCCCGCTAGCCGAACACAGCTACGGATTGCATCCCGGTCATCACCGGTTCGCCATCGGCGCTCCACACGGTCATGATCTGGCTGGAGCAGCCATCGGCCGCATAATTCGCCCGCGAACGCAGCAACCACCAGCCATCGCGGGTTTGTGGCTGGTCCGTGAGGAAATTGGCCTGCCAGATCATCGAGCTGACTGGCGTGCCCCGGCCCACAAGGTGCAGCACCGCGGGCGGCAGCGAATCCCCGACCAGCAACAGCGCCGTGGCCGGATCCAGCCCATCCTCCCGCCGCAGGCGCACCCAGCGGCTGGCTTCCGGGCCCGGTGCCGGCGAGGGCGGCAGGGCGAAGGCCACGTCGAAGTGAGCCTTGGCGACAACTGGCGCATGCGGCCCCGGCTCGAGCACCACGAGGTCCTGCGGCGGGATGATCCCCGCGGGTATGGGGCATTCATTCAGGTGCAAAACGCTGGGCACCTGCCGCATGAACACAAAGCTGGCAGTCAGCCCAACGCCGCCATCGCGCAGAATTTCGGCGCTGACCCAGCTGGCATTCTTGCCCTGCCGCAACAGCCGCGCCCGCACCGCCACCCGCCCGGCCAGCGGCCCAACGAAACTGATCGCGGCCGAGCGCAACGGCGCGAGATTGGCGCCCCCCTGCTGGCGCGCCGCGCTGAGCGCCAGCGCGGCGGAAAGCCCGCCAAAAGCGGTGCGCCCCTGATGCCAGCTTTCCGGAATATTGAGGTCAAACCCGCCATCACGCGCCTCGGCGCCGGCCAGCAGATCGGTAAAGCTCATCTCAGCCCAATCTCGCGATCACGCCCATGGCGGTGACGAAGCCGGTATAAGCGAAAACCGCGCGCCTGAACTGCGGGCGGTATCCCACTCGTAGCGAAAGCCAACTGAACAGAAGCGGCGCCATATAAACGCCGTCATCAACAGCAGACCGGGATTGCGATAGTCCCCATCCTGTTGATGACGGCCCACAGCTCATTCCAGTTCGAGGATGATCGCGTCCACGGCCAGGCTTTCCCCGGCCTTGGCATTCAGCGACTTCACCGTGGCGCTCTTTTCGGCGCGCAGGATGTTTTCCATCTTCATCGCTTCCACCACGGCCAGCGGCTGGCCCGCCTCGACCTTGTCGCCCACGGCAACATGCAACGCCACCAGCAGACCCGGCATCGGGCAGATCAGGAAGCGCGAGAGGTCCGGCGGCACCTTCTCGATCATGTGCTTGGCCAGCGGCGCCACGCGGGCGGGCAGAATCTCCACCTTGTGGATCGCGCCGCGCGTGGTCATCTTCAGGCCATTGCGGGTTGGCTCGACCTTCACCACCAGCACATCGTCGCCGATTTCAGCCCGCACCAGCCGGTCGCCCGGCGTGTATTCCAGCGCCAGATCGATGGCGGTGCCGTCCACGCTGATCTCGTCCTCGCTGACCGCGACGGCATGGCGCGCGCCGGCGATCTTCACGCTCCAATCGCTGGGCGGCTGCAGGTGATTGGCCAGCTGGCCATCAACATTGCGGGCGCGATCTGCGCGGGCGGTGGCGATGAAGGCGGCAATCGCCGACAGTTGCACTTTCAGCGCATCACCGGTTGCGGCACCGTGGAAGCCCTCGGGGTATTCCTCGGCGATGAAGCCAGTGGTCAGCTCGCCCGAACGGAAGCGCGGGTGCTGCATGATCGCCGAGACGAAATCGATGTTGTGGCCCAACCCTTCGATCTCGAAGCTGTCCAGCGCCTCGATCTGCTTGTCGGCGGCCTCGTCGCGCGTTTTGCCCCAGGTGACCAGCTTGGCGATCATCGGGTCATAGAACATCGAAACTTCGCCGCCCTCATAGACGCCATCGTCCACGCGGACGCCATCGACGCCGCGGCGGCCATTCTCGGCGCCATCGTCCGTCCAGCCGGCAACCGGCGGGTTATAGCGCACGAGCCGCCCGGTGGAGGGCAGGAAGCCGCGATAGGGGTCCTCGGCATAAACGCGGTTTTCGATGGCCCAGCCGTCGATCTTGACGTCGTCCTGCGTGATGCTCAGCTTCTCGCCGGCGGCGACGCGGATCATCTGCTCCACGAGGTCAACCCCGGTGATCGCTTCGGTGACGGGGTGCTCCACCTGCAGGCGGGTGTTCATTTCCAGGAAGTAAAAGCTCTCGCCCGTCGGATCGGCGCCGCTGACGATCAGTTCCACCGTGCCGGCGCTGTAATAGCCGACGGCGCGGGAGAGGGCGACGCATTGCTCGCCCATGGCCTTGCGCATCTTGGGGGTGACAAAGGGAGAAGGGGCCTCTTCCACCACCTTCTGGTGGCGGCGCTGGATGCTGCATTCGCGCTCGTTCTGATACAGAATATTGCCATGCTTATCGCCCAGAATCTGGATCTCGATATGGCGCGGGTTGAGGATGAACTTCTCGATGAACACGCGATCATCGCCAAAGGAGTTCAGCCCCTCGCGCTTGGTGGCCTCGAAGCCCTCGCGCACGTCCTTCTCGTTGTGGGCAAGGCGCATGCCCTTGCCGCCACCGCCGGCGCTGGCCTTCATCATCACCGGAT
>CAIXXP010000127.1 GCA_903923465.1 uncultured Sphingomonadales bacterium
GATCTCGCCGGGGGTGCCGACTGGAACCGTATGACCATCCTCGTCGACGAGGCGGACCTGCACGCCGGCCAACAGCCGTCCGTCCGTGGTTGCCCGCTTGTCGAACGGGTCGGCGGGGAATGATCCCGAGATCGTCGGGTGTTCGGTCAGGCCATATGTCCGCGTGCCGGGCCAGCCCCTGGCCTCGCAGCGCTCCATCAGCGCGGGCGGAATGCTCGCCGCCCCCATCGACATTTGCACCATGCCGGCCGGGAACAGGTCGTCCGCCCGGTCGAGCAGCATCGACACCATGAAGGGTACGCCGCCGGCCCGGTCCGGCCGGTGACGGCGAATGAGGTCAATCGCCAGCTCCTCCTCGAAGGCGTCCATCAACAGGGCCGCGTCCAGCGCGAGGAAGGGGCGCAGGGCCGCGATAACGCCCGCGCTGTGCCCGGCGGGAAGTGGCATCAGCTTGCTGCGACCCGTGGGCGAGGGCGCCGAGGGGAACAGGCCGACCTCGCAACCGAAGGAGTTGTGGGAGTGAACCACGCCCTTCGGGGATGCCGTGGTGCCAGAGGTGAACATGATCAGCCAGGCATCATCCGGCTGGGCCCTCAGCGCCGGCAGCGGCGCCGTCGCGCTCCTGTCCAGTTCGCTCCAGCGCAAGACGGGCCGCGACATCGGTTCATCGCCAATAACGATAATATGTTCCAGGGTCGGGGTCTCGCCGAGTGCGCCGATGCGGGCGGAATAGTCGATCTTCTTCCACCGGTCCGGGATGAGCAGCGCCTTCGCGCCCACGGTGTTCAGCACAAAGGCGAGTTCCGATGGCCCGTAGATATGCACCATCGGCACATAGATCAGCCCGAGGTGCATGGCCGCCAGCAGCGCCAGGGTGTTTTCCGCCCAGTTCGGCACCTGCGCCACCAGCACATCCCCTTCGGCCAGTCCCAGCTTGCGCAAAGCCGCGGCCACCTCATAGCTTTCCGCCAGCATTTGACCATTGGTGGTCTCGGACGGGCGCTCCCGCGATCCGAAAATGACGGGAACGTCCGGCGCCAGCGCGGTCGTCTCCCTCACCAGATCGGTCATCAGCTTGCCCTTGTGCAGGCCGTCCGCCCGCCATTGGCGCTGCAGGGCCAGACGCGCTTTCCAATGCGGCGCTTCATCAAGCTGGGCCAGGGCATCGTGCAACGTCATCGGGGGGCACCTTCGTCGGGTTCTCGCGCCGCAGGGGGCATTATGCTGGCGATGCAGCGCATCCGCGCGCGGTGCAAGCCTCAACCTTGCGGGCAGCCGCGGTTCCGGCGAAGTCCCTTCGCAGGGGCGGATGCCTGGGGAGGGTGGCGCCGATCCGGCCACACGCCGCATTTCTGCCGGGCCGGCGGCACAGCTTGGCGGTTGGCGCAAATGTCCCGGAATGCGCAACTGCCCCGGGCAATGCAGCAGGCACCATTTCTGCCATTCAATCGTTCTTTGGGCTCGCCGCGATCCGCGCTAGGGTACGCTATTCAGCGCTACGGGAGAACGCGATGCGGCTGTTTCAACTGCTCAACATGCGTGGCCTCGCGCCGCATGGCTATTGCCTGTTGTGGGATCCGCTGCTGGTGTGGCTGCATGTGGTTGCGGATGCGATCATCGGGCTTTCATATTTTTCCATTCCGGTGGTTCTGGCGGTTTTTCTGGCCCGCCGGCGCGATGTCGAATTCGGCTGGCTTATCGCGCTTTTCGCCGTGTTCATTACCGCCTGCGGCACGACGCATTTCATGTCGATACTGGTGCTTTGGGTTCCGGCCTATGGGATCGAGGGGCTGATCAAGGCGCTTACCGCCGTGGCCTCGGTGCTGACGGCGGCCGCCATGTGGCCGCTTTTGCCAAAGCTGATCGCCCTGCCGTCCCCCCGGCAGTTGCAACAGGTGAATGAGGCGCTGCAGTTGGAGGCGACCGAGCGGGCGCGCACGGAAGAGCAACTGCGTCAGTCGCAAAAGCTCGACGCGATCGGCCAGCTGACCGGCGGCATCGCGCACGACTTCAACAATATCCTGGCGATCATCGTGGGCAACGTCGATCGGGCCATGCGCGGGATCGACAATCCTGACCGCGCGCTTGGCGCCCTGGCCAATGCCATGGAGGCGAGCCAGCGTGCGGCGGGCCTGACCGAGCAGCTGCTGGCCTTTGCCCGCAAGCAGCCGATGGAGGTCCAGACCCATGATCTCAACATCGTCGTCGGAGAGCTTGCCAAGCTGATGGCGCTGACGGTCGGCACGCAGGCCGAACTGGATCTGCGTTTGGCCGAGGAGGCCTTGCTGGTCGACGTGGACCGCAACCAGTTGGAGGCAGCGCTCATCAACCTGGCGGTCAATGCCCGCGATGCGATGCCGGATGGCGGCCGTTTGACAATCTCCACTGCCGCCGCCGGCCCCGGCGAGGTGGTGGTGCGCGTTGCCGATACCGGCACCGGCATGGACGCCAAAACGCTGGAACGGGCAACCGAGCCCTTTTACACGACGAAACCCGTGGGCCGGGGAACGGGTCTTGGCCTGAGCCAGGTCTATGGCTTTGCGACACAGGCTGGTGGCCGTCTCGATATTGCATCCGAGCCCGGTGAAGGCACTGTGGTGGCGATCACCTTGCGGCGTCGGCAGCACGACCAATAGCCGGTGCCGCGCGTCCCCTTTATTTTCGCGCCTTGGCCAGCAGGCGCTTGATGTGCTGGAGGACGGCCTGCGGGTCATAGGGCCGTTTCAAATGCGGCCCCTCGTCGCAAAAATCGCCCGCCGCATGGGCCGCCGCGACGACGGTGCCGGCGAGCACGATCTCGAGTGCCGGGTTTCGCTTTCTCGCCCACATCCGCAGTTCGAAAGCGTTCATGGTGCCCTGCAGGTTTGCATCCAGCAGGATTGCATCAATGGTTGTCGAGCTCTCCTGCATCACGGCGACCACCTCGTCGGAATTGGCCGCCTCGATCACCTTGTAGCCGCATTCCCGCAGATATTCCGCAAGGACATTGCGAACCAGCACTTCGCCATCGGCGACTATGAGGCAGTGCGATTTTGGATCTTGATCTGGCATGATGGTCCAACCAACTTGAGTATAATGCTGAGCAAATCCGACGTTATGTAAGGCTTGCGCAAAAACGCGTCCGCACGGTGGACCACGTCGGTCGGCAGATGGCCGGACATCAGCACAACGGCCAGATCCGGATTCAGCCCCTTGGCGCGGGCGACCAGCTCCATCCCGTCGATCTCGCCCGGCATCCGCACATCGGTTACGATGAGGTCGATGGGCTGGCCGGAGTGCAGCATGAGCATGCCTTCGTCAGCATTAACCGCCTCGATAACATGGTAACCCGCATCTCTCAGGTCCTCGGCGATCAACATGCGGATAAGTATCTCATCTTCGACAACCAGAATGACCCGCTCACACATCGTGCTTTCAACCCCCTCGACGTGTATTCCAACCCCGACCAGCAAGAATCGCTTGAGACTGGTTTTGGTTCCCTGGGATGTGCAATGGCGTACAAAACCGGCGCCCGCCAGCAGGCTTTGCCAGACGTCAGCCGACCGCACCGCCGCGCTTCATTTCCGCACTGCGGCTTTGCTGGCGCGCCTTCAGCAAATCGTGCCGCGAGAGGATGCCGATGACGCGATTGCTCGCCTCATCCACAATGGGAATGCGGCCGATGCCGGTCTCCACCATCATATCCGCCACCAGCCCGATCGGCGTGCTGCGGCGGGCAAAGGGTTGCGAGGCATCGGAGAGCGTATCGCCAAGGCTCGTATCGTCGGGCACTTGCTCCACCTGCCAGCGCAGCGCATCCGAACGGGATGCCAGCCCGAGCAGGTGGCCTTCCGCGTCAACGACGGGATAGCTGCGGTGCGGGCTGCCCGCGGCAAAGAAGGCAACCGCCTCGCGGATCGGCATCGCGCCGGGCAGCGTGGCGGGATCGCGCGTCATCACCTGTTCCGCCTGCATGAACTCCATCGCGTCCACCGTGTATTCCTGGCTGATGTGTCGACCCCGCCGGGCGATTTTTTCGGTGAGGATGGAACGGCGCATGATCAACACGCTGACGGCGTAGGCTGCGGCCGATGCCGCAAGAATAGCCGGCAGCGCATCGAAGCGACCGCTCATCTCCGCGGCGAACAGCGTGCCGGTCAATGGCGCGCGCATCGCGCCGCTCAGGATGGCGGCCATGCCGACCATCGCCCAAAAACCGGCGGGACCGGGGAGGAACTGACCCAGCAGGCATCCCAGAGCGCCGCCCAGCATGAGCAGCGGCGCCAGCACCCCGCCTGATGTGCCCGAGCCCAGCGCCACCAGCCACACCACGGCCTTGGTAACCAGCAGCAGGGCGATCAGCCGGACGCTGAAGGCGCCGTCCAGCAGCGACTGGATATTGCCATAACCCGCGCCCAGCACACGGATATCCACCAGCCCGCCCAACCCGACGACAACGGCGCCGATAGCCGGCCACCACATCCAGTGCACCGGCAGGCGGTGGAATGCGTCTTCGATGCGATACAGGCACGCGGACAGCAGCGCCGCCTCGACGCCAACTATCGCGCCGACGCCCAGCGCCAGCCCGCAAATCGCCCAGCCCGAAGGCAGGGCAATGGCGGCAAAGGGAAACAGCGGCCCCGTGCCCAGCAACAGCGGCCGCCACGCCAAGGCCACCAGCACCGCCACGACCACCGGCACGAAGCTGCGCGGTTTCCATTCGAACAGCAGCACCTCCAGCGCGAGCAGCACGGCGGCCATCGGCGTCGCGAAGATCCCGGTCATGCCCGCCGCGGCCCCGGCCACCAGCAGCGTCTTGCGCTCGGCCGCGCTCAGGTGGAAGCGCTGCGCGAACAGCGAGCCAATGGCGCCGCCGGTCATGATGATCGGCCCTTCGGCACCAAACGGCCCGCCGCTGCCCAGCGATATCGCCGAAGACAGGGGCTTGAGAATGGCCACCAACGGCGACATCCGGCTCTCGCCATAGAGGATCGCCTCAATGGCCTCCGGAATGCCATGCCCCCTGATTTTCTCCGATCCATACCGCGCCATCAAGCCGACGATGACACTGCCGATGACCGGAATCGCCACCACCAGCAGCCCGACATGGGCGTGGGCGATATCGGCCGGCGCCGCTGACAAGCGGGCATACCAGAACAGGTTCGTCATCACCGCGATAAGCCGCAGCAAAACCCAGGCCCCGAAGGCGCCGCCAGTGCCAACGATCAGGGCGGCGGCGGTCAGCATCAGCATGCGCCGGTCGGCGCTATGGTCGCCCAACGGGCGATGGTTCGGGACATTCGCGGGGTTTGCTGGCATGGGACTCGCCTTGAGAGGATCGCCCAACTATATCGCATTACGATATTGTTCAAGAGATGAGACCCCGATGGCACCCGAGCCCGAAGCGATGGATACCCAACTGAACGACAGGGACTATGCTGCCCTCGCCGATTTTCGCCATGCGTTGCGCCAGTTCATGGCTTTCAGCGAGGCGCGCGCGGCCGCCCATGGCCTGACGCCGCAACAGCATCAGGCGCTGTTGGCCATAAGGGCCTCGGCGGAACACCCGGCAACCGTCGGTTATGTCGCCGAACGGTTGGTCCTGAAACCGCACAGCGCCACGGGGCTCGTCGACCGGCTGGAGGCGCTCGGGCTGGTCGGACGGAACCCGTCGCCCGCTGATTGCCGCGTGGCGCTGCTGAAGCTTACGCCCCAGGCGCTCGATCTTCTGGCGCAACTTTCCGCCACGCACCGGCAGGAGATCATCCGGCTGCGGCCCTTGCTGATTGCCCTGCTGGAGCGGCTGGACTAGCGCTTCATCCCTGCCCGAATGGATGACACGACCCGCGCCGATGCCCGGTCAGGCCAGTTGGGCGATCAATGCCCTGGCCACGCCCTCGCTGCTGGCCGGATTCTGGCCGGTGACGAGACGGCCATCGGTCACCACCTTGGGCGCCCAATTTTCGCCCTTTTGATAGTGGGCGCCCTGTGCGATCAACGTGTCCTCAAGGCTGAACGGCACCACATCCGTCAGTCCTACCGCCGCTTCCTCGCTGTTGGTGAAGCCGGTGACGGTGCGGCCCCTGGCTAGCGGATCGCCGTTGGCGGCCTTCACGCTTTTCAGCACGCCGGGCGCATGGCAGACAAAACCGATGGGCTTGCCCGCGCGTTCGAAGCGCTCGATCAGGGCGATGGAGGTTGCGCTCTCGGCCAGGTCCCACAGCGGGCCATGGCCGCCGGGATAGAACACCGTATCGAAGTCCTCCTGAGCCACCGTTTCCAGCTTCACCGTGTTGGCCAGCACGGCCTGTGCGGCGGGATCTGCCTTGAAGCGCTGGGTGAACGCGGTCTGGGCATCGGGCTGGTCGCTTTTGGGATCCAACGGCGGCGGGCCACCCTTGGGCGAGGCAACCGTGATGTCGGCACCCGCGTCGAGGAAGGTGTAATAGGGGGCGGCAAATTCCTCGAGCCAGAAGCCGGTCTTTTTGCCGGTGTTGCCCAGGGCATCGTGGCTTGTCAGGACCATCAGGATCTTCATGTCGACTTCTCCGTGGTGTATCGCCGTTGTCGAGATGCCGAATCAGCCGGCATCTTCCTCCTCGATTGCCTCCTCCCCGTCATTCAACGGCAGGTCGGCCTTGGACGGATGAATTTCCGTGTCGACGGGCTTTTCCAAACCATCCTCCGGGCGGGGCGCCTTGGTGTCTGAATTGCCGATGGCAGCTTTGCGTGGGTCGTTCATGGCCTGTCTCCCGTCCGACAGAACGCCGGCCTTGGTCAACGCACCAATCGCCGCATAGTTCAGGGCCGGGGTCGCGGCAGGGGCAATTGTTGTTGCCAGCCGGGTGGGCAGCGAGTGGGCGCAGGAGATGCCGGGCAGCGCTGGCGCATGGGGAACCGGCCTTCCGCCACCTCCGCACGACAATATCCGCCAATATGTGACATGGTTTGGCTGGGGCGGGAGGATTCGAACCTCCGAATGCCGGTACCAAAAACCGGTGCCTTACCACTTGGCGACGCCCCAACAGCGCGTAGAACAATGCCTGCCGCTCGCGCGGAGAAGCGCGCTTAGCCGCATCTGGCGCGCAAGGGAAGGGGGCAAGATAATGATCCGGCCCCGTTCCACAGCCCGCCGGCGCGGCCCCGCGGCTCAGGCCAGCCTGGTCATCCAGCCATGCGGGTCGGGCGCCTGGCCGCGCTGGATGGCAACCAGCCGCTCCTTCAGCCGCTGGGTAACCTGCCCCGGCCCGCCCGCGCCGACGAGAAACTCGCCCTCGGCCCCGCAGACCTTGCCCACGGGCGTGACCACCGCCGCCGTGCCGCAGGCAAAGACCTCGACAAGGCGACCGCTGGCGGCATCATCGCGCCACTGGTCGATGGAATAGCGGTCCTCGCGCACGGCCAGCCCTTCGTCGCGGGCAAGAGCCAGCAGGCTGTCGCGGGTGATGCCGGGCAGGATGGTGCCGGTGAGCGCGGGGGTGAGCAGCGTGCCGTCGGCAAAGACGAAATAGAGGTTCATGCCCCCCAGTTCCTCCACCCATTTGTGCTCGGCCGCATCGAGGAACAGCACCTGATCGTGGCCGCGCGCGAAAGCCTCCGCCGTGGGCACCAGGCTGGCGGCGTAGTTGCCACCGCATTTGGCCGCGCCTGTGCCGCCCGGCGCGGCGCGCGTATAGTCGCTGATCCAGATCGACACCGCCGGCGCGCCGGATTTGAAATAATTGCCCGCCGGGCTGGCGATGACGAGGAATTTATAGGCCTTGGCAGGGCGCACGCCGAGAAACGCCTCGGTCGCGATCATGAAGGGGCGCAGGTAGAGCGAGGCCCCCTCGCCGCCGGGCAGCCAGTCGCGGTCTGCCAGCACCAACTGGCGCACGGCATCGACGAAAACCGCCTCGGGCAGTTCGGGCATGGCAAGGCGCCGGGCGCTGGCATTGAAACGGGCGGCGTTGGCTTCGGGGCGGAACAGGGCGATGCCGCCATCCTCGGTCTTGTAGGCCTTCAGTCCCTCGAAGATTTCCTGCGCGTAATGCAGCACGGCGGCGGCGGGATCGAGCGCGATGGGGCCGCGTGGGCCGAGGGTGGCATTGTGCCAGCCCAGGTCCTCCGCCCAGTCGATGGAGATCATGTGATCGGAGAAATTGGTGCCGAAGCCGGGCGCCGCCAGCACCTTCTCGCGCACCTCCGCGCTGGTGGGCGCGGGGTGGGGCACAGAGGTGAAGCCCAGATGGGAAGTATCCGGTTTGGCCTCGGCGGTGGTCAGCATCGACAGGGTTCCTCAATTACAAGCGGGCGATCCTTGAACGAAAATTACGCACAAGGCAACCAAAAAGCAATAAATGGCAAGTTTGGGCGCCGCCTTCGCAGGACTCCCGGCCATTTCCTCAGACCCCTAAACCGACACGGCCAGAATGAGAAGGGTTGCTCGCCGCGCGCCCGGCAAAAGGGCGGAGCCGGGCGCGCCGCCATGAAAAGCGGATGCGGGCAGAAAGCGGGAGCAAAACGCGCGGAGGGCAGAAATGAGAAGGGCCGCCCCGTATAATACGGAAGCGACCCTTCACATGGTCAGCGGCTGGAAGTGCCGCCCACGAAGCCTTTATCGCTCACATGTGAAAATCAGCGATAATGCCTCGCGATGCAGATACCCGACCCCTGTGCTGAACCATGAGACATCGGATCACCTCCTTTCGCGCTGTTGAGCCAAAACCCTGCTCCTGAACAGGTGGTGGCCTGAACAGGTAATTGCAAGGCAGGTCCGAATGGCGCGGTGGCCACTCGGCCTTGAGGAAGAGACTACCGATTCCGCAGTGCACAACAAGTCTTGCAAAGAATTATTTTGTCGTCAGAATCGATTTTTCCCACAGTTGATGTGTGGGCGTTGTTCGCGGCAAAGCTATGCAGCCTTGCCCAGGCTGTGCCATCCCGCTTGCCCGGCCGAACACCCGGTTAAGGCAGCCTGTGGGTGGTTGGGCCGGGTGAGCGGGATGGCGCAGCCAAGCCCTCGGCGGATGCCGAGGGCGCGGCCAACAACAAAATCACCCGCCTATCGGCAATCCTCGATCACCCGGGCCACTTCGGGCCAGTTTGGCACCGTCAGCGGCGGCTGCCCCTCGGCCTCGATGCGCCAGCGCCCGCGCGAGAAGGCCATCGCGTCGAGCAAGCCATCGCGCGCGGGCAGCGCCACGGTCAGCATCCCCGCGCCCGGGCCGCTGGCCGGGCTGGCCAACAGCGGCCGGGTGAGGGTGCTGGTGATGATCGTCATGTTGACAGCGCCGGCTGGTGCACCGGGCATCGGCGCGCCCGCTGGCAGGCTCACGGTCACCTGCCCGGCCGACCGCTCGCAGCGCAGCACAAGGGCGGCGGCCCGCCCTGTCAGGCCGAAGCTGGCGAGGGAGCTGTCGCCATCGCGCTGCCAGCGCCAAACGCCCGGGGCCAGGGCGGCATCGCGCCAGTCGCGGGGTTCGGCGCGGGCTTCCGCGCGGGGGGCAGGGGGCGCCGCCGTGTTGATGACCAAGGGCGGCGCGGGCGCGGGCGCGGCGGGCGGGGCCACCGGCTCCGAGACGCAGCCCGAGACAAGCAGGGCCCCCGCCGCGGCGACGGACCAGGCAGCCGGCAGCGCCCGGGCCACAGCGGCGGCCCCCGGAAATACCGGAAAGTGGCGGGCCAGCGGCGCGGGAGGCGGGCGAAGGTGGGGGGGATTTGCCTTCATCCTCTCCCTATGGAATGAGGGGGCGGCGCGGACAAGGGTGGCCATGCGGATAATCGCTGTCCTGTGGCATCCATCCCCGTCAAACGTTGCGCCCTTGTATCCGTTTTTTCCGCCTTTGCCAGAATGAACCCCCGAACGTTGAAAATCGCCTTATGACCAATCCCGACATCGACAAGGCCGGCCGGGACAAGCCCGGCCGGGCCCAGGCCGGCAGGGACAAAACCGGCGGGGACCAGGCCGGCAGCCCCGGCGCCGCCCTGCGGCCGGGCGCAAAGCCGGGCCCGAAGCCGGCCAAAATCCGCGTCGATCAGGCGCTGGTGGATCGGGGGCTGGCCGAGAGCCGGGCGCGGGCGCAGGCGCTGGTGCTGGCCGGGCTGGTGTTCTCGGGCGAGACGAAGATCGCCAAGCCCGGCCAGACCATCGCCGCCAACGCCCCGCTGGAGGCACGCGGCCGCGACCATCCCTGGGTTTCGCGCGGCGGGATAAAGCTGGCCCATGCCATAGACCATTTTGGCCTCGACCCCACAGGCGCGGTGGCGATGGACATCGGCAGCTCCACCGGCGGCTTCACCGATGTGCTGCTCACCGATGGTGCGACCCGTGTTTTCGCGGTGGATTCAGGCACCAACCAGTTGGCGTGGAAGCTGCGCCAGGATCCGCGTGTCTCCGTTCTGGAGCAAACCAGCGCAAGGGTGCTGACACCGGTCCACATCGACGCGCCCTGCGACTGGGTGGTGTGCGATGCCAGCTTCATCAGCCTGGCCAAGGTGTTGGATGTGCCGCTGGGCCTTGCCGCACCGCGCTGCCGGCTGGTGGCGCTGATCAAGCCGCAGTTCGAGGTGGGTCGCGCCGAGGTGGGCAACAAGGGCGTGGTGCGCGACCCCGCCCTGCATGCGCGCGTCTGCGACGAGGTGCGGGGCTGGCTGGAGGCCCGCGTGGAACCGGGCGGCGGCTGGCACGTCGACGGCATCGTGCCCAGCCCGATTACCGGGCCCGAGGGCAATGTCGAGTTCCTGATTTCCGCATGGCGCGGCGCTGGCGACCCCGTCGGCGTGGCGCGCGCGGGGTGATGGGGCGGCGCGGGCTCCGGGGCAAGATAGCTCCAAAACCGGACGGATCGCGGGCCTTGCCGGGTGAAACGCCCATTGCCCGCATGCGCTGGGGCCAATACAGCGGAGAAGAGGCCGTCGAATCAGGGTTTTGGCGGCTTTCGGAAGTTTTTCGTCACGGTCGGCAGGCGCTATCCCCGCGCCACGGATCGACCCGCCATAGGATTGTTCCGCGCATGACCGAGATCGCCTCGCCGCGCCAGTTGCGCGCCGCCTTCCTCCGCTGGGTGCTGTTTCTGGTGCCAGGCATATTGCTGGTCGGCTTCCTTTCGGGGCGTGTGGCCGGAAGCGGGCCGCAGAATCCGTGGTTCGCCGCGCTGGTGAAGCCGGGCATCTATCCTCCCCCCGCCACCTTCGGCATCGTCTGGAGCATGCTCTATGTGCTGATGGCGCTGGCGCTGGCGATGGTGCTCACCGCGCCGGGGGCACGCGGGCGGGGCCTGGCGGTCGTCGCCTTCGTGGTGCAACTGGCGCTGAATCTGGCGTGGACGCCGCTGTTCTTCGCCGCGCACCGCATCTCTGGCGCGCTGGCGCTGATTGCCGCGCTGGATGGGCTGGTGCTGCTCACGCTGGTGCTGTTCGCCCGGGTGCGACCGCGCGCGGCGCTGCTGCTGGTGCCCTATCTGGGCTGGGCGCTGTTTGCCACCGTGCTGAACTGGCAGTTCCTGACCCTGAACCCCGCGGCCGATGGCCAGCCCGATTCCGGCGCGGTGGTGCGGCTGCAAATCGGCGGGTAACGCGCCGGAACGTCGCTGCACCCTTGAACCACGGCGCGGGGGCGCTATCTGCACTGGGCAGGGCCCCGGCGGTCCTTCCATTTTGACCAAGCCAGCGGACGGAAAACCCCATGCAAAGCGAAAACCCCGTGATTGCCGATTTCGTCAAGCTGATGAACAGCGCCGTCGGCACCTTCGCCGGCATGACCCGCGAGGCACGCGAATCCGGCCGCGAACGCATCCGCGAGGCGCTGGGCGGCCTCGATTTTGTCAGCCGCGAGGAATTCGAGGCTACCAAGGCCATGGCCGCCAAGGCGCGCGAGGAGACCGAGGCGCTGAAGGCGCGGCTGGAGGCGCTGGAGGCCAAGCTTCAGGGGTGAAGGATTAAGCGATAGATGCGAGGGACTCGTCCCTCGCGCTCCCTTTCCCTGTCGGCGTGGCGCATGTTCTGCCACGGTGCGCCCCGCCGCGAAGCGGCTGTAACGCCTGCGGCGCGGCGACAGTGCGCGACGCCGAACCCTTGGTGCGACGCTGACAGTATTGGGAGCGCGAGGGAGTAACCCCTTCGCACCTATCCCTTAACCTCACTCTTCCCCCTTGCCCCTTTCCCCCGCGAAGCCCACAGAATCGCCGCCAATGCACATCCGCACGCCCGCGATTGTCTGCTCGGCCCGCCCGCATGGAGAGACGGGGGTGGTGGCGCGGCTGCTGACGGCGGAGCACGGCCTGGTGGCGGCGTTTGTCGCGGGCGGGCGTGGGCGGCAGTTGCGGCCGGTGCTCATCCCCGGCAACGGCGTGGAAGCACAGATCACCGCGCGGGGCGGACTCGCCCTGCCCACCGCACGACTGGAACTCACGGTAAGCCGCGGGCAATGGATGGGCGAGCCGCTGCCGGCCGCTGCCATCGGCTGGGTCGCAGCGTTGACAGCCGTCGCCTTGCCGGAGCGGCACCCGTTTCCGCTGGTGGCCGAGGCCCTGTCGCCGCTGCTGGATGCGGTGTGCCATGCCCCCTCGGCGCGGGGCTGGGCGCCGGCGGTGCTGTCCTACGAGGCGCTGCTGCTGCGCGAGTTGGGCTATGGGCGCCAGAGGGGGGGGGCCTCGGGCGAGAGGCCTGCGGTGCCGGATGGCGGGGACTGGGGTGCATTGCTGACGGGATTTGAGGCGATGGGCCGGGCACTGGCGCGACATTTGTTCAGCGATTGGCCGCTTGCCGACCGGCGCGGTGATGTTATGGGGGCCCGGACGCGCCTTGCCGAGTTGCTGGCGCGCATGGATGCCACGAATTAAGGGAAAAAGCCCCATGAGGATTGCGGTTTTCGCCGGTGACGGCATCGGCCCCGAAGTGACGCGCGAAGCGGTGCGGGTGCTGGAGGCATTGAACCTGCCCGGCCTCGAACTGGTCGAGGGCGACGTTGGCGGCGCGGCCTGGCGCAAACATGGCCACCCGCTGCCGCCGCAAACGCTGGAGATCGCCCGTTCGGCCGGCGCCATCCTGTTCGGCGCGGTGGGCGATTTCGAATGCGACAAGCTGGAGCGCCACCTGCGCCCGGAGCAGGCCATTCTGGGCCTGCGCAAGGAACTGGGCCTGTTCGCCAATCTGCGCCCCGCCACAATGTTCGCCGGCATGGAAGACGCTTCGGCCCTGCGCCCGGAAGTGGCCCGCCAGATCGACCTGCTGATCGTGCGCGAGCTGAACGGTGACGTCTACTTCGGCGAGAAGGGCATCCGCACCTTGCCCGATGGCCGCCGTCAGGGCTGGGACCTGATGAGCTATGCCGAGGACGAGGTGCGCCGCATTGCCCATGTCGCCTTCAAGGCGGCGCAGGGCCGCGCCAAGAAATTGTGCAGCATCGACAAGGCCAATGTGCTGGAAACCAGCC
>CAIXXP010000128.1 GCA_903923465.1 uncultured Sphingomonadales bacterium
CCACGCCATCGGGGTCCACCACGAAGGTGCCGCGGTCGGCCAGGCCAACGCCCTCGCGCAGGATGTCGAAGTTGTTGCTGATGGTGTGGTTCTGGTCGCCCAGCATGTGATACTGCACCTTGCCGATGGCTGGCGAGCTGTCATGCCAGGCCTTGTGGCTGAAGTGGGTGTCGGTGGAGACGGCATAGACTTCCGCGCCCAGCGACTGCAGCTCGGCATAATTGTCGGCGAGGTCTTCCAGCTCGGTTGGGCACACGAAGGTGAAGTCGGCCGGGTAGAAGAAGAACACGCCCCACTTGCCCAGCACGTCCTTGTCGGAGATGTCGACGAACTTGCCGTCCTTGTACGAGGTGGTGGCGAAGGGCTTGAGCTGCTTACCGATGATGGACATGAATCTCTCCGTCTGGAATTTGAACCCTGTGTTGGGGCTCGGGGTTGGACTTGCCGGGACTGCTTCTAGGCCGACCCGTGCCGACAGGATAACGGGCAATCCCGATTTGCACGATTGGATAAATCAATAAGTCGGCGAATATTGTGCGGGGCGGCGCGATTGTGATGGCAATGTGGCCCCGCCACCGGATGGGGGTGGACAAGCGCCCCGCGGCGCCCATAGTCCGCGCCAGACCCATGCGCAGGAGCAGCAGACATGTCCGAACCGGTGATCGCCCAAAAGGCCCCTTTCCCCGTCGAAGTGGCGGAAGGCAAAGACTATTACTGGTGCTCTTGCGGGGGCAGCAGCAAGCAGCCCTTCTGCGACGGCTCGCACAAGGACACCGGCTTCACCCCGACCAAATACACCGCCGAAAAGACCGGCACGGTCTATTTCTGCGGCTGCCGGCACAGTGCCAAAAGCCCGCTGTGCGATGGGGCGCATCAGAAGCTGTAACGTCCGGGCTTCGCCATGCGGCGTCGCCTCCGGGTATGGGCGGGCCTGGGCGGTGATCCATGCCGGCCACCACCTTGTGCCCGAGGCGGAGCGCTCACTGTTCCATCGCCACCAAGCCCGGGATTTTGGTCTGCCGCCGCGCATGTACTATCGCCAGTCCGCGATGTTCGTTGCCTATCTGAAGGCGCGCTCCCCTACTGCCTTCACCCTGCTGCTGGGCCGCCTCTTCGGGCATGGCGAGGCCTTTGGCGCGGCATTGGCACGGGCCTATCCCATGGGTGCGGCGCGGCTCTGGGCGGATTTTGTCGCCCAAGGCCCGCAGGCCGCCTAGGCTCCAGCTTTCGGCGCCTCCAGCTTTCGGCGCCTCCAGCTTTCGGCGCCTCCAGCTTTCGGCGCCTCCAGCTTTCGGCGGCTTCAGCTTTCGGCCAGCCCAAACGGCGCGGCGGCGCGGCGATAGTCATCGGCCAGAATCTCCCGGCCGATGGGGGGCAGGGCGCGAGCCACGCAATCGGGCCGGTGGCACAGGCGGCAGGATACGCCGATGGGCGTCGCCTCCACCCGGCGCGGATCCATGCCTGCCGCATAGACGAGGCGCGGGGCATGCTCGGCGGCGCAGACCAGCGCCATGGCGCGCCGCACCCTGGGCCTCGCGTGCCCGCCACCGCCGCTTTCGACCACCCGCGCAATCGAGAAGAAGCGCTGGCCGTCGGGCAATTCCAGCCACTGGGTCACCATGCGCTCCGGCGCGGCAAACACATCGTGCAGGTTCCACAAGGGGCAGCCCCCGCCATGCGTCGCGAAGGGGAAGCCCGCCCCGTCCAGCCGCTTGGAGACGTTGCCGGCGGCATCCACGCGGATAAAGAAGAAGGGCACGTGGTTGCCGCCCGGCTTGTTCAGGCTGGTCAGGCGGTGGGCGGTCTGCTCGAAACTGGTGCCGAACAGGCGCGACAGGGCCTCGATGTCATAGGCACGCTCCTCCACCGCGCGGGCGAACCGGTCATAGGGCATGAGGATGGCGGCGGCGACATAATCAGCCAGGGCCCGCCGCAGCAGAACCTGCGCGGTGGGCGAGGAGGCCTGCGCCTCGCGCACCAGCGCGGCTATGTCGGCGCGGCACTCGGCATACGCCACCTGTAGCGCCATGTGAAACGCGCGAGATGCGGCGCCGAGCGTATCGTCCAGCAGCAATTGCTGGTTGTGCCGGTCGAACCGGCGGATCGCGCCCATCATCACATGCGCGGGCAACAGCCGGGTGCGGATGCCGTGGTGTCGGGCAAGATAAGCGGCGGTGTCGCCCGCCTCGGCAATCGCGGCGGCAATGGCCTCGGCCCGGGCATCCAGCGTGGCAAAGAAGTTGTGATGCGCGGCCAGATAGCGCCGCACCTCGGCCACGGCGTCCAGCCCGGTGGCGACATCGGGCGCGCCTTCGCCCCGGTCGGCGAGGGCCGCCGCCTCGCGAGTATAGGCGCCATAGACTCGCAGCAGCGCCTCGGAAACGCCGGGGAACGAGGCGGCAAGGTCGGCCACCTCCAGCGCGGGCAGGTCGATGTCGGCAAAAATCGGGTCGCGCAGCACCTCGCCCAGCCGCCGGGCATAATCCGCCGAATCGTCCACGGCGAGGTCGGCGATATCGAGCTGATACGAGCGCACGATACGAAGCAGCAGCTCGGCGGTAACCGGGCGCTGGTTGCGCTCCAGCAGGGCGACATAGGAGCCGGAGATCTCCAGCTCGTCGGCCATGGTCTGCTGGGTCAACCCCAGTTCGCGGCGCAGGCGTTTCAGCCTTGGCCCCATATAGAGCGGGCGCGCTGCAGACTTGGCGGCGGGTTTCGGCGTGGGGCGTGTCTGGCTGGTCTTGGGCATAGGTTAATCCTTGTCGCTCCTGCACAACTATACAAGTAAAATCTGTAAAGTTTTACAACGCCACTTCGCGGCACCTTCCCGCCGCCGCCGCGCCCCGGTATCGGCCCGGTCAACACACGCCATTGCCATGGGAGCCACCCTTATGACCTACCAGCACTCCATCACCGCCGCGGGCACCACCATCGCCGGCAACGGCTCCGCCTGGGCTGGCATCGAGGCCGAGTCGGTGGCCCGCATGCGCCTGCAGAACCGCTTCAACACCGGGCTCGACATCGCCAAGTATACCGCCAAGATCATGCGCGCCGACATGGCCGCCTATGATGCCAACCCGGCTGCCTATACGCAGTCGCTGGGTTGCTGGCACGGCTTCATCGGCCAGCAGAAGATGATTTCGATCAAGAAGCACTTCGGCACCACCAAGGGCCGCTACCTCTATCTGTCGGGTTGGATGGTTGCCGCGCTGCGCAGCGAATTCGGCCCGCTGCCCGATCAGTCGATGCATGAAAAGACCAGTGTTCCCGCGCTGATCGAGGAACTCTACACGTTCCTCAAACAGGCCGACGCGCGCGACCTGGGCGGGCTGTTC
>CAIXXP010000129.1 GCA_903923465.1 uncultured Sphingomonadales bacterium
TACACTCGTGGGTGGTTGGGTGGGGTGGGCTTGGGGAAGCCCAAGCTCCCGGCGGATGCCGGGAGCGCACCCAACAAAGACTCCGGCACGGCACAGCCATGGCAAAGCCCTCCGGCTTTGCCGCACAAATCAAACACTCACCGCCCCCGGCTTCGGCCCACTCCCTTCGCAAATGCCCTTTGCCCCCGTCACCGCCTAAGCTATTATAGATCTGTCAAACCAAGGAGACTTCCATGCCTTCAGCCCCCCTTATCCGCCCCCGGCTGGTTCGCCTCTCGCTGTTGATCGGTTGCGCCACGCTTGCCGCCTGCTCGCCCAAGCCGCCGCAGGATCTGCCGCCGGCCCCGGAAGCGCCCTCGGTCACCTCGAACACCCCGGCGCCGATGCTGCGCGGCCCGATGCCCGGCAGCGAGGCGGATTTTGTCGCCAGCATGGCCGGGCAGGATGTCATCCACTTCGCGCTCGACAAGTACAATATCGATCCCATCTCGTCCTCGGCGCTGCAGGCCCAGTCGCAATGGCTGGCCCGCTATCCAGACCGGCACGTCACCATCGAGGGCCACTGCGACGAGCGCGGCACGCGTGACTACAATCTCGCCCTGGGCGAGCGCCGCGCCAATGCCGCCAAGAACTACCTGACGAGCCTCGGCATCAGCGCCAGCCGCATCACCACCATCTCCTACGGTAAGGAGCGGCCCGTCGCGGTCGGCTCCAACGAGGAAGCCTGGGCGAAGAACCGTCGCGGCGTCACCGTGGTCGTAGACTAATCCGCAGCCATGCGGGCCACGCCACACGGCTGGCCCGCATGTTTGTCAGCACGTGTCTGTCGGCAAGGCGCGCCCGGTCACCCGCCGGGCGCTCACCCATTCAGCGCGCGAATTGCACCGACGGCAGGCCCGGCGTCCCGAAGCCGGGCAGGGCCGCAATCCCCGCCCGCCCCCAGTTCTGCCCGGCCGCCGCCGGCCCCCACTTCTGCCCGGCCGCCGCCGGAGCGCCGCACAGCGCGAATGCCGCCATCACCATCACCGAGACGAAGGTCGCAAAGGCTAGTTTGTGGCTCATGGCAGGCTTGGCTCGGTCTCACGGGAACGGGTGATCGCCGAAATAGGCAGCGCCCGCCCATATTGCAACGCAGCAAAGGCGGCTTTCGGCAAAAATCGCCCCACCGTCGCGCGCCACACCTTGCGCCTGCGGCCCGTTGCACCCTATCTGCAAGCCATGACCCGCGCACGCCGCTCAACTGACTGGGGATTTCCACGCTGGCGCGGCTATGAAGGCGCGCGCGAGGCGGCGCGCATCCGCATGTGCGACCGCTCCGGCTGCAACGAGGCCGGCGACTGCCCCGCGCCAAAATCGCCCAACAGCCCCGATCGCTGGTATTTCTGCCAGGCCCACGCCGCGGAATATAACGCCGGCTGGGACTATTTCGAGGGCCTGTCGAAGGAAGAAGCCGCCGAACGCGAGCGCGCCGAAACCCAAACCCACGAGGGCTACCGCGAATCGGCCTTCTACGGCTGGGCGGAATCCGGCGACGGCACCCGCAGCCGCGACGAACTGCGCGCCCTCGAACTCCTCGGCCTCGCGCCCGATGCCGAATTCGACGCGGTGCGCAAGGCGTGGCGGATGAAAGCCAAGGAAGTCCACCCCGACGTCCGCCCGGGCGACGAAGACGCCGCCAAGGCCTTCCAGGCCCTGCAACTGGCCTACGAAGTCCTCCGCGCCGGCGAGGAACGCCGCACATGGAAGGGCGGGGCGGCATAAACCCGCTTTCCTACACCAACCAGATAGGTTAAATCCCTTGCCATGACGGGCAGCGGGGGCCAAAGGCCAAGTCCCCCAATCCCCGCTGAACCGGCCGGCACCCGCAAGGGGCCACCCGGCGCCGCCAAGGCGCCTCCTCCGGCGCCCGCAAGGGCGCCCCAATCCGAATGCCCCGGCTTCCGCCCACCA
>CAIXXP010000130.1 GCA_903923465.1 uncultured Sphingomonadales bacterium
GGCACACCGGCGGCGGGCTGAGGCGGGCGAAGACACGGGCACCCTCGGCAAACGGGGCCCGGCACAGAGGATGACAGGATGACACTGCGGGATATCGTCGAGCGCAACGCCCACCGCCATGCCGATGTGCCGGCCTATGTCTGCGGCGCGCGCAGCCTGACCCACCGCGCCCTGCGCGAGGAGGCGCGGCGGCTGGCCAGCGCGCTCCATGCCAATGGCGCGAGGTCGCAGGACCGCATCGGCCTGTTGATGATGAACGAACTGGAGATCGGCGTGGGCTATGCCGCCGCGGAACTGTTCGGCTTCATCGCCGCCCCGGTGAACTTTCGGCTGGCCCCGCCGGAGATGCGCTATGTCATCATGGATTCAGGGATCTCCATCCTGATCTTCGAGGCGGAATTTGCCGGCCATATCGATGCCATTCGCGCGGACCTTACCGAGGTGCGGCGGTTCGTCTGCATCGGGGAAGCGCCGGAATGGGCCACCGGCTGGGACCACTTCCTTGCCGAGGGCGCGCCCGGCGACCCGCCACTGCCCGCGCCCCGGCCGGAGGACATCGCCTATATCCTCTACACCAGCGGCACCACCGGTCGGCCCAAGGGCTGCATGCTCGATCATGCCGGGGAGTGCGCGAAAGCCTTTACCCAAGGTTCGCTGCTGGGGCTGGAGGGGGTGGACCGCTCGCTGCTGGTGATGCCGATGTTCCACATGGGGGCCAAATCGCAGGCGCTGTGCCAGCACTGGGTGGGCGGCACGGTGCATCTGCACCGCAGCTTTGACGCCGAGGCGGTGCTGCGCGCGGTGCATGAGCAGCGGATAACCCTGCTGCATCTGGCGCCGATGCTGATTCAGGCGCTGCTGGAGGTGCCGGGCCGGGAGCGTTTCGACACATCCTGCCTGCGTACCGTCATCTATTCCGCCGCCGCCATGTCGCCCACGCTGCTGCGCGAGGCGCTGGCGGTGTTTGGGCAGGTGTTCATCCAGATGTATGGCCAAACCGAGGGTGTGGGCACGGTTCTGCCGAAAAGCGCGCACCGGCTGGACGGGGACCCGCAGGTAGCGGAGCGGTTGGGCTCGGTCGGCTATGCCTTTGTCGGCACCGAACTGACCATCCGCGACGAGGAGAACGAGGCCCTGCCGCCGGGCGCGGTGGGCGAGATCTGCCTGCGCGGCTCGATCATCATGCGCGGCTATTGGAACAACAGCGCCGCCACGCTGAGCGCGCTGGCCGGCGGCTGGCTGCACACCGGCGACATGGGCCGGCTGGACGAGGACGGCTATCTCTATCTGGTGGACCGCAAGAAGGACATGATCGTCTCGGGCGGCGAGAATATCTATAGCCGCGAGGTGGAGGAGGCGCTGATGACCCATCCGGCGGTGGCCGCCGTGGCGGTGATCGGCGTGCCCGATGCCAAATGGGGCGAGACGGTATGCGCGCATGTGGTGCTGCGCGCCGGCATGGCGGTGGATGCGCCGGCGCTGGTGGCCCATGCCAGGACGCAGATCGCCTCCTACAAGCAGCCGCGCCACATCGTGTTTGCCGACAGCCTGCCCGCCCTGCCCAGCGGCAAGGTCAACAAGGTGGCGCTGCGCCAGCAATATCGGGCGGTTTCGTGAGGCATTGAGGCGCGCCTGTCGCTGACGATAGACGATTTTTGCCGACCTGGCGCCGGCCCGCCATGCGCTTCAGCGTCGATGCCCTGTGCTTGTTGAAGCGCGAGAAGCGCGGGCAGCTTCATCCCGTTCCCGACATTCTGTTGCCGCAATGTGGCCGGCACCAAAAGCGGTGGCCGGCGAAGACGGGGTGCGGCAAACCGCCGGTTGCATGCATGCAAGGTTGATGATATATACAATATCGTATCTACAATCACTGTTGCATGGAATGGCATGAACGCGACCCGACTCACCCAGACCCAGCGCAAGGCGGCCACCCGCAACAAGCTGCGCGATGCCGCCGCCCGTGTGTTTGCCCGGCAGGGGCTGGGTGGCGTATCGATTGACCGCCTGTCGGAGGCGGCCGGCTTTTCGCGCGGGGCGTTCTACGCGCATTACGCCGACAAGCAGGGGTTGCTGCTGGAGCTGCTGGCCGCGTCTCACGAGACGGAGATTCAGGCCTGGACCGATCTGGCCGGGAGCGCGGGCGATGTCGCGGCGATGTTCGCCGAGATGGAGCAGCGCTTCAATCGCCTGGCCGCCGAGCAGGACTGGTGGCTGCTGCATGGCGAATTGCAGCTGCACGCCCAGCGCGACGCCGCATTCGGCCGGCAGTATCAGCAATTCAGCGATGCGGTGATGCGCCGGATCGAGCACTTGCTGCGCGAGATCGCCGCCCGCGCCGCCGCGCCCGCCACGCTCGATGTGGCGCAGGCCGCAGTGTGCCTGCGCGCGCTGGGGCTGGGGCTGATGTTCGAGCGTTCCACACACACATCGCCGGGAGCGGCACTGGTGGCCTACATCCGCCTGCTCGTCGGCCAGGGGGAGAAGCAGGCATGAGCATGGGGATAAAGGCGAGAAAGCGCGCGCCGGCGCATGTGCCGCCAGAGCGCCTGTACGATTTCGATCTGTTCGGCGACCCGATGCCTTTCGGCGGCGCCCACAAGATGAACCACGATCTGATCGGCAAGGCGCCCGACCTGTTCTACACCCTGCGCGATGGCGGGCACTGGATGGTGACGCGGCGCAAGCTGATCGAGGAGGTGATGGCCCAGCCCAACACTTTCTCCAGCCACGCCGCCTCGCCGCATTTCGATACGGTCATCGGCCGCATCAAGACCCCGCCGCAGGACATGGACCCGCCCGAGCACATGGCCCACCGCCTGCTGCTGATGAAGTTCCTGGGCCCTAAGCATATCCGCGCGCTGGAGGGACGGATCCGCAGGCTGATGGTCGAGCTGATCGATGCGGTGCTGGCCGATGGCGGCTGCGATTTCGTGGCGGCCGTGGCGGTGCCGTTTCCGGTGAAGACCTTCATGAGCATGATGCAGTGGGACCTGTCGCGGTATGCCGATTTCGCGGGCTGGGCGCAGGGCATCATCCATTCCGGCTCGCCGATGCGCTCGCTGCCCTATTTCATCCGCATGCGCTGGTTCCTGAAGAGCTGGATCCGCGACCGGCAGCGCAACCCCGGTGACGATCCCGTCAGCCTGCTGCTGGCCAGCGAGGTGGGCGGCAAGAAGCTGACCCCGGCGCTGGTGCTGGACATGGCCAATCTGCTGTTTCTGGGCGGGCTGGATACGGTGACCATCGGCCTGTCCTTCATTACGCTGCATCTGGCGCAGCACCCCGAGTTGCAGCAGCGCCTGCGCGACAACCCCGGCGATATTCCCGCCGCCATCGACGAGCTGCTGCGCCGCTATGCCTTCGTCAGCGTGCCGCGCCGGGTGGATCAGGATGTGACGCTGGATGGGGTGTTGCTGAAAAAGGGCGACTATATCGTGTGCAGCCTGCCCGATGCCAGCAACGACGAGGAGGCGTTGGGCACCTCGGCCGAGGTGGATATCGACCGCCGGAACGCGCCCTCGCTGATCGCCTTCAACACCGGCCCGCACAGTTGCGCCGGGGCGGCGCTGGCCCGGCTGGAGCTGCGGATATTCCTGGAAGAATGGCTGAGCCGGGTGCCGCCCTTCCGCCTGATCGACAATTACACGCCGCGTCAGGTGAGCGGCGCGCTGTTCGCGCTGAAAGATCTGAAACTGGCCTGGCAGGCGGACTGAGCCTCTGCCCCCATTCCGGCTTGTGGATTTCACGCCCGGCGATACACTCCGCCCCTTGCGCGCGATAGCAGCCAGCCGCCGGCCCACGGGCAGCGTGGGGGGCGGGGGCCGGGAGACGGGGTTGATGACAGTGGCTTGCCGCAGAGGCGCGCAACCGGGCGCCGCCATGCCTGCCGGAGCCATGCCTGCCGAAGCCATGCCTGCCGGAGCCATGCCTGCCGAAGCCGAGCCTGCCGGAGGGCGGGCGTGACCGCCGGCACCGGGCCGCTGGCCGGCATTCGCGTGGTGGAATTCGCCGGGCTGGGCCCCGTGCCCTATTGCGGCATGCTGCTGGCCGATATGGGCGCCGAGGTGGTGGTTGTCGCGCGCGATGCCGCCGAACTCTATCCGGTCGTCTCGCGCGGGAAATCCTGCATTCTGGCCGATTTGAAGACCGACGGCGGCCGGCAGACCGCGCGGGCCGCGCTGGCTTGCGCCGATGTCGCGCTGGAAGGCTTTCGCCCCGGTGTGATGGAGCGGCTGGGGCTGGGGCCGCAGGAGATGCGGGCGGCCAACCCCCGGCTGATCTTTGCGCGGGCGACCGGCTGGGGGCAGGAGGGCCCGCTGGCCGACAAGGCCGGGCATGACCTCACCTATATTGCGATCACCGGCGCGCTGGACATGGTGACGGCCCCCGCTGGCCCGGCTCGCCCGCCGCTCAACCTGCTCGGCGATTTTGCCGGTGGGTCGATGTTCCTGCTGACCGGGGTGCTGGCCGCGCTGGTGGAGCGCGCCGCATCGGGGCAGGGGCAGGTGGTGGATGCGGCGATCGTCGATGGCGTGGCCTCGCTGATGGCGACCAATCAGGGGTTCATCGATCTGGGGGTGCTGCCAACCGGGCGCGGCGAGGGGCTGCTGGGCGGCAGTGCGCCAAACTATCGCTGCTATGTCTGCGCCGATGGCCGGGAGCTGGCGGTGGCCGCCATCGAGCCGCAATTTCTCGGGCGGTTCCTCGCCGCGCTGGGCTTGCCGGTGCCCGAGGTTTCCATTCTCGACATGGGTGATGACAGCGAGGCGCTGCGGCGGCTGAACGCGGATCTCGCCGCGATTTTCGCCACGCGCCCGCGCGATGAATGGGTCGCGCATTTTGCCGATATCGATGCCTGCGTGGCCCCGGTGCTGACGCTGGCCGAGGCGTCGGTGCACCCTTACAACGTCGCAAGGGGCGTGTTCCTGCCCGCCGGCGACTCATTTCAACCGGGCGTTGCCCCGCGCTTTGGCCGCACCCCCGGAGTGGCCGGCGGCGCGGCCGGGCTGGACGGAAGCGAAACCCTGCGCCAGTGGCAAGCCACCGGATACGGCTGAACCACCCCCCCTGCCCACCCAACCACGAAGCGAGACCAGCATGCACCCCCGTCATTTCGCCCAGAGCCACCGCGACCGTCCGGCCGTCATTTCGCTGGGTGGCCAGCGGCGCAGCTATGGCGAACTGGAGGATCTGGCCAATCAGGGCGCGCAACTGTTGCGGCGGCTGGGGCTGAAATCCGGCGATGCCATCGCGCTGATGATCGACAATTCGGTGGCGTGGTTCGATGTGTTCTGGGCAGCGCAGCGCTGCGGCCTGCACATCGTGCCGGTGGCGACGCGGCTGACCACGGGCGAGGTGGAATATATTCTGGAGAACAGCGAGAGCCGGGCGCTGGTGGTATCGGCCGCCTATGCCGGGGTGGCCGGCGACATACTGGCCCATCGCGACCGGCTGCCCGGGCTGCCCGGGCTGCCCGGGCTGATCGCCTGTTTCGCGGTGAACGGTGCCATCCCCGGCTATGCCGACTGGTATGGGGAAATAGCCGGGATGCCGGCCGAACCCATCGCCGACGAGCAGGCGGGCACCCACATGCCCTATAGTTCGGGCACCACCGGCAGGCCGAAGGGTGTGCGCCTCGCGCTGCCCTCTGGCCCGGCGGATGCACTCAACCCGTTCAATGAGCAGATGGTGCGCAAATATGGCCTGGCGCAGGATACAGTCTATCTGTCGCCCGCGCCGCAATACCACGCCGCGCCGCTGGTCTTCACCACCTGCGTGCAGCGCAATGGCGGCACGGTTGTCATCATGGAACGGTTTGACCCTGCCGACTTCCTCGCCGCTATCGAGACCTATCGCGTGACGCATACGCAGGTGGTGCCCACCATGTTCGTGCGCCTGCAGAAGGATCAGGCCCGGCTGCGCGGCGCCCACGATCTTTCGTCGCTGCGGCTGGTCCTGCATGCCGCCGCGCCCTGCCCGGTGGCGGTGAAGCATGTGATGATCGACTGGTTCGGCCTGATCATCGAGGAATATTACGGCGCCTCCGAGGGGCATGGCAACACCCATATCACCTCGCCGGAGTGGCTGGAGCGGCCGGGTTCGGTGGGCCGCGCCAGCTGGGGCACCCTGCATATCTGCGACGAGGACGGCCACGAGCTGCCGGCCGGGCAGGATGGGCTGGTCTATTTCGAGGGCGCCATCGCGTTTGAATACAAGGACGACCCGGAAAAGACCGCCGGCACCCGCAACCCGCTGCATCCGACCTGGAGCGCGGTGGGCGACATTGGCCATGTCGACGAGGGGGGCTATCTGTTCCTGACCGACCGCAAGGATTTCATGATCATCTCCGGCGGCGCCAACATCTATCCGCGCGAGATAGAGGACGTGCTGATCGCCCACCCCGAGGTGGCCGATGTCGCGGTGATCGGCGTGCCGCACCCGGAATGGGGTGAGCAGGTGAAGGCGGTGGTGCAGCCGGTGGCAGGTGCCAGCGCCGGCCCGGACCTTGCCCTGAGGCTGGAGGCATGGTGCCGCGAGCACCTCTCGCCGATCAAGCTGCCGCGCAGCTTCGACTTTGACCCGGCCCTGCCCCGCGCCGACAATGGCAAGCTCTACAAGAAGGCCCTGCGCGCCCGATATTGGCCGGAGGCCGGCAGCGCGCCTTTGGCCCGATGAGCCGCGCCGCCTGCCCCATTGCGGGACATTGCGGTAAAAGAGCTCCCGGCATTTAACCAAAAATTTACCTGCCTGCCCCCTAAACTCGCCGGCCCCGGCTGTGACAAGCGCGGACGAGGCTGGCAAGGAGCAGGGAAGTGGCGCTTCGTGACGACGACATGCAGTTCGTTTCCTGCACGCAGGGCGACGAGATGGCGCCCGGCGACAGCGACCGGGCCTTGCCGGAGCGCACCCCGCGCGCCACGCCCGAACAGGCGCTGCCCCCGGTGCTGCTGGCCCGGCCCGACTATGGCGGCACGGTTGCCGCCGCCCGCGAACTGGGGCGCGGCGGCATTCCGGTGAACACGCTGGGTTGCCACACGCTGGACTGCGCCAACTGTTCCACCTTCGTGGGGAAAAGCTTCTCCTTCGGGCCGCGTTTCGATCCGCCATCGCTGCTGGCCGCGCTGATGCGCCTTGGCGCCGAACAGGGCTCCGCCGGCCCGCGCCACGTGCTGCTGCCGGTCTGCGACCTCACCGCCTGGACCTATGCCGCCCATGCCGGGCCATTGTCGGAGCATTTTCAGATCTATGCGCCGCCGCTGGCCACGCTGAACCGGCTGCTCGACAAATCCACCTTCCAGGAGGCTTGCGCCGCGGCCGGGGTCGGCGTTCTGAAAAGCTGGACCGTGAGCAGTCGCGCGGAGCTGGAGGCGCTGGCCGACATGCTGGTGTTCCCGCTGATCGCCAAGCCGCGCACCCATGTGAACCGCACGCGCAACGACAAGGGGCTGGTGGCGCACAGCTATGCGCAATTGCTCTCGCTGATCGAGGCGATCGAGCAGAACGAGCCGATTTTCCACGATAGCGATGACGAGGGGGCGATTGGCGGCTTCTTCTTCCAGCAATTCGTCGACATCGGCAGCAGCGGGGTGCTCTCCGTCTCCGGCTTTGCCGACAGGAGCGGCAAGCGGTTCATCGCCCGCGCCGCCCGCAAGGTGATGTTGCGGTCCGAGCCGGCGGGCGTTGGCGTATGCTTCGAATCGGTGGACCTGGACCCGGCGCTGGCCGAGGCCACCGCCCGGCTGTGCCGCCATCTCGGCTATTTCGGCGTGTTCGAGGTGGAATTCATCCGCTGTGGCGAGGCATGGGCGGCGATTGATTTCAACCCCCGCTTCTATAACCAGATGGGGCTGGACATCGCGCGCGGCGTATCCCTGCCGCGCCTGTGCTATTACGACGCGATTGGCGACGAGGCGCGCCTGTCGGCCCTGATGGCGCAGGCCCAGGCGGCGCCCGGCGGCGAAACGTACCGCCTGCGCGACGGCTTCACCATGGCCATGATCATCTTCCTCCGCAGCCTCACCGGCGCCATGTCGCGGGCCGATCGCCTGCGCTGGCGCCAGTGGAACCGGGCGGATCCCGCGCGGATGATGGACCTCTACCGCGATGCCCGCGACCCATGGGTGTGGCCGGTGCACATGCTGTCCGAATTCCTGCTGGGCCTGCGCAAGCTGGGCCTGAAGGCTGCCGCCCGCCTGGGATTTATCCGCTATGCGTGATGCCGCCGTTTCTGTCGCCGTACTGCCCGTCGTGATCGTGGGAGCGGGCCCCTATGGCCTGTCGCTGGCGGCGCATCTCTCCGCCGCCGGCATCGGCTTTCGCATCTTCGGCACGCCGATGGCCTTTTGGGCGGCCATCGCCCGGGGTGGGCGAGAGCGCTACCTCAAATCCACCAGCATCGGCACGAACATCTCCGTACCCCGGCCCGGTTTCAGCTTCCCGCAATGGAGCCGGGACCGGGGGCTGGAGGATTTCGAGCCCTGCTCGATGCAGCAATTCACCGACTATGGCCTGTGGGTGCAGCAGCAATGCGTGCCCCAGCTGGAGCAGCGCGATGTCGCCCTCATCCACAAGGAAGGCCCGCATTTCCGCCTGACGCTGGCGGATGGCGAGACGCTGCGGGCGGCCCGCGTGGTGCTGGCAACGGGCCTGGCCGGTTTTGACAGCCTGCCCGAACCCTTCGCCTCGCTGCCGCCGGAGCTGTGCACCCACACCACCCATGTGAAGGGCTTCGCCGGTTTTGCCGGCCAGTCTGTGGCGGTGGTCGGCGCGGGGCAATCGGCGCTGGAGGCGGCGGCCCTGCTGCGCGAGGCGGGGGCGAGCCCCACGCTGATCGCGCGTGAGGAGCGGTTGCGCTGGATGAACCGGGTGCCGCGCGAAAGGCCGCTGATCCAGCGGCTGCGCTCGCCCCTCTCGGGGCTGGGCTCCGGCCCGCGCGCGTGGTTGCTTACCCATGTGCCCGGCGCCGTGCATCACCTGCCCGACGACATGCGCACGCGCTTTGTCAGCAACCATCTGCCGGCCGAGGGCGCCTGGTGGCTGCGCGCGCGGGTGGAGGGCAGGGTGGAGGTGCTGACGCAGGTCGGGGTAACCTCCGCCCGGGCGGATGGCGGGGCCGACGGCGCTGGCTGCGTGCTCGGCCTGTCGGATGGCACGCAGCGGCGCTTCGATCATGTGCTGGCGGGCACCGGCTTTCGGGTCGACATGGACCGGGTGGCCTTCCTCGACCCGGCGCTGCGCGGGCAGATCGCGCGGATCATGGGCTCGCCCCGGCTGGACGCGCATTTCGAGACGAGCGTCGAGGGGCTGCATGTCATCGGCCCGGCCTCGGCGATGAGCTTTGGCCCGCTGTTCCGTTTCGTGGTGGGGGCGCCGCATGCCGCCCGGACGGTGGCGGGGCATTGCCAGGCCAACCGGGGCGGGGCGCGCATCGTCGTGCCGGCCGGGGCGCCGCTGCGCCCGGTGGCGGCCACGGCCTGAGCGCAAACGCCTGAATTATCGGGGCCGGCGGTTGCCCCCTAACTGTTTCTTTACCCATAGTTCTCTAGTGTCATGCGAGGATTTGGCCGCAAGGCACCCCCACGGAGATTGAGTATGCGCCCCTTCCGCCCGCGCGTCCTGCTGATTGCCGAACAATGCAGTCCCGAGGGCCGGGCATCGGCGCTGATCGGCTGGTCGCTGTGCTCTGCCCTGCGCGCCGAGGTGGACGCCCATATCATCACCGAACGGGAGAGCGTGCCGGAGCTGCTGCGCGCCGGGCTGGTGGAAGGCCGTGATTTTACCGCCATCGACACATCCCGGCTGAAGCGCGCCCGCGACACGATACGGGCGGGTATTTTCGGCCCGAATTCCGAGCGCGGCTGGGGCCTGGCGCAGGCGCTGTCGCTGCCGGCCTATTATCAGTTCGAATGGAAGCTGTGGCGCCTGTTCGGCAAGCGGCTGCGCGCCGGGGAGTTCGACGTTGTGCACCGCGTGGTGCCGGTCAGCCCGGATCTGCCCAGCATTCTGGCCCCCCGGCTGGCGCGGATCGGCGTGCCCTTCGTCGTCGGGCCGCTGAATGGCGGGCTGCCGTGGCCCAAGGGCTATGACGCCACGCGCCGGGCCGATGGCGAATGGATGAGCTATATTCGCGGTGTGACCAAGCTGGTGCCCGGGCTGGAGGGAACCCGCCGCCACGCCAGCGCCATCCTGCTCGCCTCGCGCGACATGCTGCGGCAGAACCCGCAGCGCCACGCGGCCAAGGCGATTTATCTGCCCGAGAACGGCATCGACCCCGCGCGGTTTTCGGTAAGCCGGAACCGCCACCCGAGCCTGCCCCTGCGGCTGGTGTTTCTCGGGCGGCTGGTGCCCTACAAGGGGCCGGACATGGTGTTGGAAGCGGCGGCGCCGCTGTTGGCCACGGGGCTCGCCCGGCTCGACATCGTCGGCAGCGGGCCGATGGAGGAGGCGTTGGCGCGGCGCATCGCCGAGCTGGGCTTGCAGAACGCCGTGACGCTGGTGGGCAATGTGCCGCATACCGAGGTGCAGACCTTCCTGGCCGGCGCCGACCTGATTTGCGCCCCCGCCGTGCGCGAATTCGGCGGCGCGGTGGTGATGGAAGCCATGTATATGGGCGCGGTGCCGGTGGTGCTCGATTACGGCGGCCCGCCCGAATATGCGACGCCGGACTGCGGCTTTTCCCTGCCGCTGGGCCCGCGCGAGCAGATCATTGCCGGCATGCGGGCGCTGCTGACCTCCGTGGTGGCCAACCCGGCGCAGTTGCTGACCATGTCGGCGGCGGCGCAGGCCCGGGCGCGCGAGCTGTTCCAGTGGACCGTGAAGGTCGGGCAGTTGCTGGAGGTCTATCGCTGGGTGCTGTCGCCCGATGGCGACAAGCCCGATTTCGGCACACCGCTGCGCCGCCGCGCGGAGACGAAGGTGCTGAGGCGCGCCGCCTGACGGATCGATGCCGGCTGCACTAGCGCGCTATCAAGCGCCGCCTGACACCCCGATCTGTTCAACTCACCCGGCGGAACGGGCGCCGCGCCGCGCCCATGGCGCTATCGTGCCCGGCAGGGGTGAGCGGCGCCGCGTGGCGAACAGCAGGCGATAGAGCGGGCGCGGGATATAGTGGCGCCGCTCCAGCAGCACCGCCGCCAGCGCCTGCTGGCCATAGCGCGCCATCTGCCGCTCCACCGCCAAAGCCCCGCCGCGCGAAGAAACGCCGGCGGTGAGGACGAGAATGGCGAGGTCCGCAGCCTGGGCCATGACCGGCACCTCGCTGCCGTCGCTGATGGCCGAGCCGACCAGCAGCACCGTGTCGAAGCGCCGCACCAGTTGGTCGAGGATGGTGCCCGCCGTCGCCTCCAGCGGGTGGATGGCGAAACCGGCGCTGTCGGCCGGCAGGGTGGCGGGCAGGGGTGCCGGCAGGGGGGCCGTATCATCGAGCCGCACAAGCAAGGTCCGGCCCCGGGCCCGCCGCTCCAGCGTTTGCAGCAGATGCTCGGTGAAGCCCCGGGCACGGCCATTGTCTTCCGGCGCGGTGATCGCCACCACGACCCCCCGGTTCAGCGGCCGGGCATGGTGTATCGCGGCCAGCAGGCGGTGCAGGCTGGGTTCCTGCTCATGCCGGGCATCCTCCGCCGCCGCCGCCGTGAACAACACCGGCACGCCCAGCGTCCGCTCCACCTCGACGGGGATGAGAAAGGTGTCGCGCAGCGAGGTGAGCACCAGCACCGCGTTGATCGCCACCATGATCGCCGCGAACAGGCTGGCCGCCAGCACCATGGCCGGCGAATTGCTGCGCCCCAGCACCTCGGGCGGGCTGAGAATGCGCAGATTGGTGCTGCCGACCGTGTCGGGGGTCTCGAACTTGCGGGCCTCCTCCAACTGCTGGCTGAGCCCCGCGTAGGTGACGTCCAGCACCTGCCGCTGTTGCAGCATCCGCGCGAGGGGCGGGGCATCGGCGATCAGCTGGTCGAGGTGGCGGTGGGCCTCGGTGCTCAGCCGGGCGAGGGCGTCGCGGCGGGCGGCGTCGCCGGCGGCCTGCGCCTCGGCCAGCGCCAGCTTGGCGGCGCTGGCCTGCGCGACCGGGTCTGGCCCCGACATCAGCCCCGCCGGCACCGAGGCAGCGGCGCCGGTGATGGCGGCATCGGCCTCGGCCAGCGCGGCATCGGCCTTCAGCACGATGGGCGAGCCCGGCATGTAGCGGGTGGCCAGATCGGCGCGGCGGGCAAGCTGCCCGGCCTCGCGCACGCGCAGATTGGCGATGGTGGCGGCAGCGGGCGTGGTGTCGCGGGTCAGCGGCACATCGGTGGCGGCACTGGGGTTGGCGGCACTGGGGCCGGCGGCACTGGGGCCGGCGGCATTATGGCTGGCGGCGCGCAGGCGGGCTATCGCGTCGCGGTTGCCGGCGATCTGGCTGGTGATTTCGGTGCGGGCCAGATCGACATCGGCGGCGGCGGCAATCGCCCCCGCGCGGGTGCCCTCGGCATCGTCGATGTGGTGGGCGGATTCATAGGCGAGGATGCGGGCGTCCAGCGCGCGCCGCTGCTCGTCCAGCCCCGCGCGCTGGCGGAACAGATAGTCGAAGCGGCCCGCGGTGAGCGCCGCGCCACGGCGTCCGCATTGGCGCCCGGCGGCAGGTTCAGCGCGGCGGCATCGTGGGTCACCTCGGCGCTGCCCAGCAGCTGCATCTCGACATCGGCGATGCGGTAGGGCGCCATCGACTGTTCGAGCGAGAATTTTTCGCCGGCGGCCAGCGGCGCGCCATAGGCAGCCGAATCCAGCGCCAGCAGGCGCGTCTGGGCGCGATAGCTGGGGCGCATCAGCAGCGTGGCCAGCAGCCCGGCGGCCATGATCGTGCCGATCGTCAGGACGATGGCGCGGCCGTGGTGGAAGATGCCCGTCAGCACATCGCGCAGCGAGGCGGCGTGCACCATTTCCGCGCGAAACGGCGATGGTGCCACGGCAGGCGCGCGGGGGGAAAGGGCATTGGGCATGGGGCGCTCCGACAAGGGGCCGTTCTGCGCCCGGCGCTCTTATTTTTCCGTTAAAGGTTCTCCGGTAAGCACCAGATAGCGCCGTTTCTGGCCCGCTTTGCGCGAAAGCGACCCGATGCATTTGTCGTTTACATGGTCTTGCGATCCGGAATGCGGCCGGTGCCGCGCCGCCTGTGATGGGCCGGCGCGGTGACGGCGCGGGCCATGAACCCGGCGCTGGCCGGGCGGGGGGCGCTGTGGTCGGCGCCGCGCTCGCGCTGGGCGCTGCCGACCAGTTGGCTGCGGGCCCTGCCGCGCGCGCGGTCGCGCATGTTCGTGCTGATCCTGTTGCTGCCGATGTTCGGCCAGAGCTTCCACTACATGAAGATCGTGCCGCCGCTGTGGGCCTTGTCGAAGGCCTGGCCGGTGCTGACCCTGCCGCTGGCCTTTGGCCTGCTGGCGCTGCCCCGGCCCGATGGCAGCCGGCAGATGCTGATCAGCTTCACCTGGATATTGCTGGTGCCCAGCTTCATTGCCATCGTCACCTTTCAGCAGAATTTCTTCCTGGGGCTGCTGGCCCAGACGAAGATGCTGCCGCTGCTGTATTTTTTCACCTTCTACGTGCTGCTGGCCAAGCTGAACCCGACGCCGCAGGAGCTGCAGACGGCGATCCTGGCGATTGGCGTGGCGACCTTTGCGCTGCTGGTGGCCTTTGCCGTGCTGTTGCCGGAAGCGGCCTATATGACCCCCTACAAGCCGGGGGATTCGCCGCTGTTCAGCCACGATAATCGCGGCAACCGCATCCGCATGCCGATGTTCTTCGGCATGATCTGCCTGTTCTATGCCTATCGCCGGTTCCTCGCGCGGCCGGGGCTGGGCTGGGCGGCGGCGGTGGCGGGCGGCTTTTATGTGCTGCTTCAGATCGTGCGCATGCGCAGCTTTGTGCTGGGCGCGGCGGCGATGCTGGTGCTGAACGCGCTGCGGCTGGGGGGCACGCGCACGCGGCTGAGCACGCTGGCGCTGGCGCCGGTGGGGCTGATGGCCATTTTCATGGGCTCCTACATGGCCACCGCCTTTTCCACCGATGCCTCCACCGGCATCGACACGCGGTGGATATCCTCGCACAAGGCCCTGGAGTTTCTGGGGGTGGACCCGTGGCACTGGGCGTTTGGCGTCGGCACGATCAGCCCGATCGACCCGGCCGGGCTGATGACCTGGTTCAGCCACTTCTTCTTCCTCGCCGATATCACCTGGCTGGGGGTGGTGTTCGAATATGGGCTGGTGGGCGCGGCGCTGATTCTGGGCATCGCGGCACGGGCGCTGCTGCTGCTGGCGCGGGCGCGGGCGCTGGAGGGCGGCGGCTTGTTCCTCGGAGCCTTGTCCGACTATCTGCTTTACGCGGTGATCATCTCGCCGCTCAACCCGCTGACGCTGGCGCCGGGCGAGCTGACGATGATCGCCGCCATCGCCGCGTGGCGCATTGCCCATGTCCGCACGAGGGATGCCTCGGCGTGGTGAGGCGGCTGGCTTTGGCCGGCGGGCTGCTGCTGGCGGGCGGCTGGGGCGTATCGCCGGGCGCGCAGCCCATGGCCGCGCCGGTGGTCATCGCCGTCGATGTTGCCCGGGCGAACCATCCGATCAGCCCACTGATCTATGGCGTCGCCTTTGCCGAGGCCGATGAACTGCGCGACATGGGCGCCACGCTGAACCGCGCGGGCGGCAACAGCGCCTCGTTGTATAACTGGCGCATCGAGGCGCGGGGCGCGGGGCGCGACTGGTTTTTCGAGAATATGGCGATTCCCGCTGGCGACCGCTGGCAATATGGCGCGGGGCTGGTGGCGCGGACGAAGGCGGCGGGCGCGGCCCCGGTGCTCACCGTGCCCATCGGCGGCTGGGTGGCGCGGCTGGGGCCGGCGGGCGGCAGGCTGGCGGCCTTCCCGACCGATCGCTACCCGATGCAGCAGGCGCGCGACATGGGCGGCATGCCGACGGCGGGCAATGGTTTTGACCTCGCCGGCCGGCCTCTGCCCGCGCCCGACCCGCGCGGCGTGGCCCAGCCCGACCGGCCCGCCGATCAGGGCGCCTTTGTGGCCGCGATAGCCGCCCGTTTCGGCCGGGGCGCGGTGCCGATCTACCTGATGGACAATGAGCCCAGTCGCTGGCACGACATCCACCGCGAGGTGCGGGGCACCGGCCTGCATGCGGATGAACTCGCCGCCCGCGTGATCGACTATTCCCGCGCGGTGAAGGCCGCCGACCCCGCGGCCAAGGTGGCCGCGCCGGAGGAATGGGGCTGGGGTGGCTATCGCTACAGCGGCTTTGACCAGCAGATTGGCGATGCGCACGGCTATGGCGGGCGCCTGCCCGACCACGACGGCATGCAGCACGGCCTGGATCAGATGCCGTGGCTGCTGACCCAGTGGAAGGCGGCCGGGCACCCGGTGGATATCCTCTCGCTGCATTATTACCCGCAGGGCGGTGAATATGCCGACAAGGGCGACGATGTCTCGCCGGCGATGCAGTTGCGCCGCAACCGCTCCACCCGCGCGCTGTGGGACCGGGCCTATGTTGACGAGAGCTGGATCCGCCAGCCGGTGGCGCTGATCCCGCGCATGCGCGACTGGGTCTCGCGCTATTACTGGCCGGGCACGCCGCTGGGCATCACCGAATACAACTGGGGGGCAGAGCGGCACATGAACGGCGCCACCGCCCAGGCCGATATTCTCGGCATCTTTGGCCGCGAGGGACTGTATATGGCGGCGCGCTGGGTAACGCCGCCGCGGGGCAGCCCGGCCTATCTCGCGTTCAAGCTGTACCGCAACTACGACGGCCATGGCGGCCGCTTCGGCGAGACCAGCGTGGCCGCCGATGCCCCCCGGCCCGACGCGGTTTCCGCCTTTGCCTCCCTGCGCCGGGCCGACCGCGCGCTGACCGTGGTGGTGATCAACAAGCAGCTATCCGCCGCCGCCGATGTCAGCCTCGCCCTTGGCCATTTCGGCCCGTCTGGGCGGGTGGATGGGGTGCGGCTGGCGGCGGGCGAACTCGGGCCGATTCCGTCCGCGCATTACCAGGCCGGGCAGATTGCCGCCCACCTGCCCGCCCAGAGCATAACTCTCTTTGTGGTGCACCCCGATGCTTCGTAAACGCCTGTTTGACATCCGCGCCGCCTATGGCCCGACGATCCTGGCCACCGGGCTCAGGATGATCGACCTGCCCTGCCGCTACGGCATGCATGTGCTGATCGCGCTGAAAATGCCGATCAGCGAAGTGGGCGCGTTCTATATCGTCTTCGGGCTGGTGACGCTGGCGGCGGGCTTCGGCCGGCTGGGTGTCGACCGTGCCGTGACGCGCGAGATGGCGCGCGAACTGGCGCAGGGCAACAGCGCCGCCGCGAGGGCCGTGATGTGGCGGGGCATGGCGCTGGAAATGGGCATGTCGGTGCTGCTGGCGGCGGTGGTGGCGGCGCTGGCCTGGCCGCTCGGGCATTGGGTGCTGGGCAAGCCGGAGCTGACGCGGCTGATCGTGATCGGCGCGGCCTCCATCGTGCCGCTGAACCTGACGGTGGTGATCGCCGGCGCGCTGGCGGGGCTCGACCGGCTGACGCTGAGCCAGACGGTCTATACCTGGCTGTGGCCGGCGATCTTCTGCGCCCTCGCGCTGATGGAGCCGATGAGCGCGGCAAGCGGGCTGGCGGTCTTTGCCATCAGCACGGCGCTGGCGGGTCTGGTGGCGGTGGTGCTGCTGGCGGCTTGCCTGACGCGGTTGGGCAAGGCGGGCGTGGTGAGCGGCCCGGCGCCGCTGTTTGCCATCGGCTTCTCGCTGTTCAGCCTGGAGCTGGTGCAGCTGGGCATCAGCTCGGCGCCGCCTTTCGTGCTGGGGGCGCTGGCTACCACCGGCGATGTCGCGCTCTATGCGGTGGCGTGGCGGGTGGTGCTGGTGGTCAATCTGTTCATCTCCTCGGTCGCGTTCCGCTCTGCCCCGCGCTTTGCCCGGTTGCAGGTGCTGGGCGATAGCGCGGCGCTGCTGGACGAGGCCGGGCGCTGTGTGGCGCTGGCGGTGGGGCTGGCGATTGTGCCGATGGCCGCCATGGCGCTGTGGCCGGGCTGGATCCTCGGGCTGTTCGGCCACAGCTATGCGGCGGCGGCGGGGCTGTTGCGGCTGCTGCTGATCGGGCAGGTGGCGGCGATGCTGACGGCGGGCGGTTCGGAACTGCTGGGCATGGCCGGCCATGGCAAGGCCCTGCTGCGGGTGAATACGCGGGCGCTGGTGGTGTTGCTGGTCGCCCTGCCGCTGTTCTCGCACCTGTGGGGCGCGCGGGGCGGCGGGGCGGCGGTATCGCTGACGATGGTGGCGATGGCCGGCTGGGTGGCGCTGGCCACGCGGCGCAGTTGCGGTTTCATGCCGCTGGAGGCGCTGTATCGGCAGGTTGCCGGATCGGCGCGGCGCGAGATCCGGGCGGCGGCCTGAGCCACCGCCCGAGCCCCGGCCCGTCAGGGAATACCCGGCGCTATCAGGGAATGAAGGTGCCGCCGCCGATATTGTAGTTCATGCCCTTGCTGAACGGGATCAGCTTGTTGAGATGCTGATCGACCCAGCGGTCGGCCTCGGCAATCGAGGAGCGGGGCACGAAAACGATGTCCTGCGCTGCCAGCATCACCGCCGGCGAACGCCCCATGTGGGTATAGGCGTCGAGATCCGCCGTGCGGCGCGTGATCGTGCCATCGGCGCCACGGTGGAGAATGACGACCTTGTTGGTGCGGGCGGTATCCAGCAGGCCACCGGCGGCAATCACCGCCTGCAGCGGATCCATCGCCTGGCCCAGCTTGATGGGCCCCGACTGGCGCACTTCGCCGCCGACGAACAGCGTGCCGCCATACTGGCGCACCGAGACCACCGGGCGGGCATTGGCGACAATGCCGCCATCGCGCAGCCGCTGGGTGATCTGGGCGGAGACTTCGTCCAGCGTCTGCCCGGCCACCACGATGCTGCCCAGCATCGGCACGGCAAACCGGCCGTCGGGGCCGACGGGGCCCTTCTGGTTCAGCTCGGCGTTATAGGGGAAATCCACGGCGATTTCGTCGCCGGGGGCCAGTTGATAGGGCGGGGGATTCTCCGCACCGGCCGCCGCCGCCGCATCCATCGCCGGGGCATGGGGCGATGCCTCGGCCGCCGGCCCCATCGCCAGCAGCATTGCCAGGAACGGGGCCAGAACCGGGGCCAGGGATAGGGCCTGGGTTGGGGCCGGAGTCGCCATCAAACCGTGCCTGCGCATGCTCGTCACCTGTTCCTCAATTCCTTCGCTGCGCTTTTACTAGCCGATAAGGATTAATGGAAAGGTAAGGCTATCGTGCAACAAGCCAGGCGTGTTTCACCGGGCCCTTTCGGCCAAAAAGATTGCGTGATGCAGGAATACACCGCCTCAAACTCCCCATTTCGCGCGCAGGACGCAACGCCGGTGGCGGTGAACCCGGCGCCTGTGGAGCTGCGCGAGGTGCTGAACAGCATCTTCTTCCACCGCCGTGCGGCGATGGTGGTGGCCAGTGTCGTGCTGGCGCTGGGGCTGGCGGTGGCGCTGGTCATGCCGGCGCGCTACACGGTGGAAGCGCGGCTTTTGCCCCTTTCCACCGGGGTTTACGATACGGGCGAGGCAAATGCGCCGCGCCTGCCGGGCCAGGCGCTCGATCCCGCTGCGGTGGCCAATGTCGAGCAGCAACTGCTGCTCAGCCTCGATCTGCACCGGCAAGTGGTGCGGGACCTGCTGCCCCCGGGCGCCGGCGATGCCGACCTCTCCCGCGCGGTCGGCCGGTTCGAGAAGGACTTCACCGTTGCCAAGGTGAACGACACCAACGTCATCGAAATCACCTATAGCGCCAGCGACCCGAATCGGGCGGTCGCGGTGCTGAACCGGGTGATCAAGGGCTACTATCAGGCCCGTGCCAATGCGCTGACCGCCGGACGCGTCGCCTATCTGCAGCGCCAGGCCGACGAGGCCAGCCGCCAGATGGACGCCGCCGACGCCGACCTCACCGCCTTTCAGCGCGCGCACAACATCGTCGACATTTCCGCGCAGATTGCCGGGGCGGTGAAGGAAAACGACACGCTGCGCCTCGCCTGGCAGACCGAGCAGGCCAATCTTGCCGATAACCACCATTCGATCCGGAGCCTGCGGAGCGCGCTGTCGGTCATCCCCAGGGACGTCGAGCTTTACACCGATAATGGCGAGGCCGCCCGCGCCACCGGCGAAATGCGGTCCCAGTTGCTCGCCCTGCAGGCCAAACGCGCGGATCTTGCCGCCCGCTACATGCCGGGCTCGCCACTGGTGGTGCAGGCCGATGCGCAGATCGCCGCGCTGGAGACGGCGCTGAACGGGCAGAAGGGCGGCGTGCCCGACACGCGCCGGTCCGGGCGCAATCAGGTGTTCGATACCGCCTCCATCCGGCTGGTGGATGCCGAGGTGAGCGCCGCCGGCAACGCCGGGCGCAAGGCGGCGCTCACCTCCGAGGTGCAGCAGTCCGACCAAAGGCTCAGCCGTTTCAACGATATTGGCCAGCGCCTCGCCCAGCTGCGCCTCGCCCGCGATCTGGCTTCGGAGAACTACAAGTCGCTGGCCATTCAGGTGGCGCAGGCGAAAGTGCAGCTCAATCAGGATTCGGTGGACGGCAACCCCTCGGTGCGCCTGATCGAGGCGCCCTCGGTGCCGATCAGCCGGTCCAACCCCCGCTCACTGATTGTGGCGGCGGCTGTTCTGGTGGCGCTGGTGATGGCGGCGGTAACCGTGGGCCTGTTGACCAGCCTGCGCGAGGTATTCCTGTCGCCCCGCGAGGTGGAAGCCGCCTCGGGCCTGCCGGTGCTGGCGGCGCCGCTGGCGGGCGACCAGTCCGAGAACGGGCAGGCCTCGGTCTTGCGCATGCTGTCGGCCATCAGCGCCAACATGCTGGCGCGCGAGGGATCGGTGCTGTTTATCGAGCCGGCCTCGCGCCGCAACCTGCAAACCGCTGCCCTGTGGCTGGGCAAGGCGCTGGACGGTCTGCGACCCGGCCGGGCCCTGCTGCTGCGCTTTGCCGCCGGAGGCCAGCCGCTGCGCAGCGAGGCCGATCTGCTGCTCGATCGCGTCGGCCGTTTGCCCGCAGCGGTGGTGGATGTCGGGCTATGCAAGAATCTGGCGGGGTCCATGCAGCTGATCCGGGCGCTGAAGGCCCGGTTCGGGCATGTGGTGGTCACCAGCCCGCCGGTGAGCGCGGGGCCGGAAGCCCTGCTGCTGTCGCAGGCGGTGGATCATGTTATCGTCGTGGTGGAATGCGAAGTGACGCGGCGCCCGGTGCTGGTGGAGCTGTTGCGCCAGCTGGCGCAGCTGAATGTGGAGGTGACCGGCCTGTTGCTGCTCGGCCGGCGCTCGCACATTCCCGGCTGGCTTTACGCCCTGCTGTTCAACCGGGGGGTCACGCCGGGCACGCCGCGCATCTTTGCCTCGTGGCGGCGGCGCGCGCGGCTGACCGGGCGCCGGGGCAGTCGCGGCGATTGCGGCAGGTAAAGTTCCACAGCTTCCCATTTTGGCACACCCCAAGAAACCAAATCCTTGGGAAACCGCTGTAAACTAGGTGTTAAATGTTTGCGCGTAGCCACGTTTCCCAACAGCTCTTTCTTGCAGGCCGACGGCCGCAGTCCTCGGGCGAGGTGAAGTGTGGAACAAACAGTCTGGGCCAAGGCGCCGTCTCCCATCGCGTATTACGGGCCGGAGCGGCGCGTGCGCAAGCCGGTGCTCGGCATCCGCTTTCGCGATTTCGATACCGAGCAGGCCGCCCGGTACATGCTGACCACCCGGCGCGAGGCCGAGGAGGGCGTGGGGCTGTTCGTCACCCCCAACATCCAGCACATTGCCCTGGCCCGCAAGGATGCCGAATTCGACCATGCGATGAAATCGGCGCAGATTCTGGTGGCTGATGGCTTCCCCGTCTATCGCTTCGCGCGGGCACGCGGGCTGTTCCTGCCGGGCCGCGTCACCGGGCGCGAGGTGGTCGAGCACATGTTCGCCGAGCCGGCGGCGCTGGTGGGCCATCGCGGCTATTTCGTGGTCGACAGCGAGGCGACCGCGCGCGGGATTGAGGCCTGGGCGGCGCAAAACTTTCCGGGCTTTGCCCTGCGCACCCATGTGCCGCCCTTTGGCTTCGAGCATGATGTCGACCAGTGCCTGGCGCTGGTGGACCAGATCAACGGCTTTGGCACCACGCTTTTGTTCATGTGCGTCGGCGCGCCCAAGAGTGAGGTCTTCGTGGCAAGGCACAGCGGCGTTATCGGCCCGTGCTGGGCCTTGTGCGTCGGGCAGAGCTTCCGCCTGCTGATCGGCAGCACGACGCCGCCACCGGCCATCGTCGTCCGGCTCAATCTGGAATGGCTGTGGCGGATCGGGCTGGAGCCGCGCCGCATGCTGCGTCGCTATGTGCCCTCGGCCATCGGCTTCCTGCTGTCGGCGCTCGGCGATGTGCTGGGCAACCGGGGCGGAAAATCCGCGTGATGCGGCGCCCGGCCCGAATGCGTTGGGGTGGCGTGTCGGCGCCCGGCAGGTTTGGGGAAAACCATGATACCTGAAGGCAGGCTCAATCCGGACGGGACAGTGGATGTTCCCACCTTCGACGGCGAATGGCTGCGCACGCTGCGGATGATGCGCCTGTCGGTGTATATCGGGCTGGCGCTGGGCGATGTGCTGGGGCTGGCCGCGGTCTTTGTCATCGCGGGGGCCTTCGTGGTGGATTTCACCACGCGCCAACTGCTGCTGCCCTCATGGTCGCTGATGCCGGGTGCGGCCTTTGTGCCGATGTTTCTGGCCATCGCCATTCAGCGCAAACCCTATTCCTCGCGCTTCCTTTATGACCCGGAGCGGGCATCGCGCGACACGCTTTCGGCGTTGGTGACGGCGGGCGTGCTGGTAGTTTTTCTGGCGCTGCGTTTTGATGGCGAGTTCCTGCATTCGGCCGAGGTCGTGGCGCTGGGCACCGTGCTCGGCGCGGGCTGGCTGGTGGGCTGGCACGGGCTGGCGGAGCGGATCGTGACGCGCCTGTTCAAGGGCCAGCCCACCGCCGTGGTCGCCATCATCGATGATATCGCCGTCGACCTGCCCTATGATTTTCCGACGATTTTCGCCGGTGTGGCCGGGTTGCGTCCCGATCGCAACGATCCCGGCGCGCTCGACGCGCTGGCCTCGGCCATCTTCGGCGTGGAGCGGGTGATCGTGGCCTGCAGCCCGGAGCGGCGGCCGCTGTGGATCGAGGTGTTCAAGGGCGCCAATGTGCAGGGCGAGCTGGTGCTGCCCGAAGTCGACTCGATCGGCGTGCTGCGCACGGGCCGCGCGGGGCCGAACACCACCGGCGTGGTCACGCTGGGCGCACTGGACACCACCAACCGCATCGTCAAGCGCAGCTTCGATCTGGCCGTGGGCCTCGGCGCCCTGGCCCTGACGTGGCCGGTGATGCTGGCCGCCGCCGTGGCGGTAAAGCTGGACAGCCCCGGACCCATTTTCTTCCGCCAGCCGCGCGTGGGCCGGGGCAACCGCCAGTTCAACGTCTACAAGTTCCGTTCCATGCGCACCGACATGTGCGATGTCGCCGGCAACGCCTCCACCGGGCGGGTGGATCCGCGCGTGACCCGCGTGGGGGCCTTCATCCGCCGCACCAGCATCGACGAACTGCCGCAGATCTTCAACGTCATCCACGGCACGATGAGCATCGTCGGCCCGCGCCCCCATGCCGTGGCCAGCAAGGCGGCGGGGCAGATGTTCTGGGAACTGGACGAGCGCTATTGGCACCGCCACGCGATCAAGCCGGGCATCACCGGCCTGGCGCAGGTAAGCGGCTGGCGCGGCACCACCGAGACGGCGGACGATCTGACCAATCGCGTGGCGATGGACACCGCCTATATGCTCGACTGGACGGTGTGGCGCGATGTGGAAATCCTGATCCGCACGGTGACGGTGCCGTTCCACAAGAACGCTTATTGAGCGGGGAAGGCAGGGAAGACTTGGGGGCCTTAGGCCCCAAACCCCTTTACTGTCGGCGTTGTGCGTGGCTCTCGTCGCGGCGCCTTGCCGCGTAGCGCCTTTGAAAGCCTGCGGCGCGGTGAGGCGGGGCGTGGGGTGCCGTTGGCGCGTCCTTTCGCCGGGAGACGTTATGGGGTGCGGGGGGTAACCCCTCTGCGAATCTTTCGCCTCTTCCGCCTACTGCGCCGCTTCGTTCGCCCCGGCTTCCAAAGCCTCGCTCAGCCCCAGCCACTCGGCCTCGGCGGCTTCCATATCGGCGGCCAGCACGCCCCGGCGGCGGGAGAGTTCGCCCATGGCCAGCTTGGCGAGGTCTGGCTTGGCGCTGGCGGGGTCGAACATGGCGCGGTCGAGTTCGGAAACCTGCGCCTGCAATTTCGCCAGTTTCGCCTCGGCTTCGGACACTTGCTTCTTCAGCGCGCGCAAGGTCTCGCGGGCGGCGGCGGCGGCCTTGCGATCCTGCTTGGTGACTTTCGGCTTGCCGTCGCTGCCTTCCTTCGGTTGGTTGCGGCCCAGCACCCAGTCGATGTAATCCTCGATGCTGCCGGCGAATTCCTTCGCCGTGCCGCCATCCACCAGCACCAGCCGGTCGGCGGTGAGTTCGACCATGTGGCGGTCGTGGCTGATGAGGATGACCGCGCCGGTATAGCTGTTCAGCGCCTGAACCAGCGCCTCGCGCGCGTCGATGTCGAGGTGGTTGGTCGGCTCGTCGAGGATCAGCAGATGCGGCGCGTCTCGCGTAACCAGAGCCAGCGCCAGCCGCGCCCGCTCGCCGCCGGACAGCGTGGTGATCTGCGCCGTGGCGCGGTTGCCCGAAAAGCCGAAGCGGCCAAGCTGGGCGCGAATGGCGCCGGCGGAGGCTTCTTTCATCGCGCGGGTCATCAGTTCCAGCGGCGTGGCGTCGGAATCCAGCTCTTCCACCTGATACTGGGTGAAATAGCCGATCTGCATCTTGCCGGCGGTGTGGATCTCGCCGGCCATCGGCGTCAGCTGCGCGGCCAGCAGGCGGGCCAGCGTGGTCTTGCCGTTGCCGTTGCGCCCCAGCAGGGCGATGCGGTCATCAGGGTCGATGCGCAGGTTCAGCCGCTGGAGGATCGGCGTATCGGCCGCATAGCCCACCGCCGCCAGATCCAGCGTGATCAGCGGGGGGCGCAGTTCGCTGGGATCGGGGAAATCGAAGCTGAGCGTCGGGTCTTCCAGCTGCGCGGCGATGGGCTGCATCTTGGCCAGCATCTTGGCGCGGCTTTGCGCCTGCTTCGCGGTGGAGGCGCGGGCGCTGTTGCGGGCGACGAAATCCTTCAGCTTGGCCGCCTGCGTCTCTTGCGCGGCGCGGGCCGAGGCGATCTGGGCCAGCCGCTCGCTGCGCTGGCGCTCGAAACTGTCGTAACCGCCGGGATAGAGCGTCAGCTTGCCGCCGGTGAGGTGGACGATATGGTCGACCACATTGTTCAGCAGGTCGCGCTCGTGGCTGATGATGATCAGTGTGCCGGGATAGGATTTGAGGAAATTCTCCAGCCACAGCGTCGCTTCAAGGTCGAGGTGGTTCGAGGGCTCGTCGAGCAGCAGCACGTCGGGTGCGGAAAACAGCAGGCTGGCCAGCGCCACGCGCATTTTCCAGCCGCCGGAGAAGCTGTCGAGCGGCTGGCCCTGCATCTCCTCGTCGAAGCCAAGGCCGATGAGAATGCGCGCGGCGCGGCTGGGGGCGGAATAGGCGTCAATCGCCAGCAGCCGCTCGTGGACATCGCCCAGCCGGTCGGGATCGTGGCAGGTTTCGGATTCGGCGAGCAGCTCGGTGCGCTCGACATCGCTGGCCAGCACCGTCTCGAAGGGGGTGGCGGTGCCGCTGGGGGCCTCCTGCGCGATATAGCCGAGGCGCGTGCGCCGGGGCATGTCCACGCTGCCCTCGTCGGGGTCGATCTCGCCGATGATCGCCTTGACCAACGTGGATTTTCCCGCGCCATTGCGGCCGATAAGCCCCACCTTGCCGCGCGGCGGTATCGCCACGCTGGCGCCATCGAGGATGTTGCGCCCGCCAAGGCGCACAGTGATTCCCTGAATTGTCAGCATCGCGCCCGACTAGCAGAGGTGAGCGATAAGGGAAGGGATGATGCGGCGGTGCACAAGAAAAGCATTCGGGGAGCCGAGAAGGTGCGAGGGCCATCGCCCTCGCGCTCCCAATACTGTCGGGGTTTGGGCAAGGCTGGCGGCGGTGCGCCCCGCCGCGTAGCGGCTGTTAAGGCCTGCGGCGCGGTGAGGTTTTGCGGGACGGTGCCATTGGCGCCCCCTCTCGCCGGAAGACGTTATGGGGTGCAGGCGGGGGTAACCCCCCTGCATTTGCCCTTTCCCATCACCAACCTGCGCGATAGGCCCGCGCCACCAGCGGGGTGGATTTTACCCCGAGAGCGCGTGTAGACGGGGCGAGCCGATGATCGCCCCCACCCCTCAGCCAGGAAGTGCCGCATGAAGACCCGCGCCGCCGTTGCCTTTGCCGCCAAGCAGCCGCTGGAGATTGTCGAGCTGGATCTGGAGGGCCCCCGGGCGGGCGAGGTTCTGGTCGAGATCATGGCCACGGGCATCTGCCACACCGATGCCTATACGCTGGATGGGCTGGACAGCGAGGGGATCTTCCCCAGCGTGCTTGGCCATGAGGGCGCCGGCATCGTGCGCGAGGTGGGCGTGGGCGTGACCAGCGTGAAGCCCGGCGATCACGTCATCCCGCTCTACACGCCGGAATGCCGCCAGTGCAAAGCGTGCCTTTCGGGCAAGACCAACCTGTGCACCGCCATCCGCGCGACGCAAGGGCGGGGGGTGATGCCCGATGGCACCAGCCGCTTCAGCTACAAGGGGCAGACCATCTTCCACTACATGGGCTGCTCCACCTTCAGCAATTTCACCGTGCTGCCCGAGATCGCCGTGGCGAAAATCCGTGAGGATGCGCCGTTTCAGACCAGCTGCTATATCGGCTGCGGGGTGACGACGGGCGTGGGGGCGGTGGTGAACACCGCCAAGGTGCGCCCCGGCGACACGGTGGTGGTGTTCGGCCTGGGCGGCATCGGGCTGAACGTGATTCAGGGCGCGCGCATGGCCGGGGCCGACCGCATCGTCGGCGTCGACATCAATGCCGACAAGGAGGAATGGGGCCGCCGCTTCGGCATGACCGATTTCGTCAACCCCCGGGCCACGCCCAATGTCGTCGAGCATCTGGTGGCGCTGCTGGATGGCGGGGCGGATTACAGCTTCGACTGCACCGGCAATACCGAAGTGATGCGGCAGGCGCTGGAATGCTGCCATCGCGGCTGGGGCCAGTCGATCATCATCGGCGTGGCAGAGGCGGGCAAGGAAATCAGCACCCGCCCGTTCCAGCTCGTCACCGGCCGGGTGTGGAAGGGCACGGCGTTTGGCGGCGCCAAGGGCCGCACCGATGTGCCAAAGATCGTCGACTGGTACATGAACGGCAAGATCGAGATCGACCCGATGATCACCCATGTCCTGACGCTGGAGGAGATCAACGACGCCTTCACCCTGATGCACGAGGGCAAGAGCATTCGCAGCGTGGTGGTGTTCTGATGAGCAACCAGCAGGAAAGAGCGATGTTCACGCACAGTTGCCTGGGCACGAATGATGTCGAGAAATCGCGCGCGTTCTACACTGCCGTGATGGGTGCCCTTGGCTATTCCGCCACGCCGCTGCCGAATGCCACGGTGTTTCCCTCGGAAACCGGCTCGCTGATCATTTGCAAACCGGCCAACGGCGAGCCGCACACCGTATCCAACGGCCACACGCTCGGCTTTGCCGCCAGGGATTCGGTGCAAGTCGATGCCTTCCACGTGGCGGGCCTGGCCCATGGTGGCAGCGACGAGGGCGCGCCGGGCATTCGCCCCAATGGCAAATATGGCGCTTATTTGCGCGATCCCGACGGCAACAAGATTTGTGCCTTTGCCCCTGGCGCCGGCTGATCCGAAAGCAACTACGATGGACTCCCCCTCTCATCTGGCCGAGATCCTCGCCGCCCATGCCGGGCGCGAGGGGGCCTTGTTGCCCATCCTGCATGATGTGCAGGCGGCGTTTGGCTGCGTGACCGGCGAGGCGGAGGCGGCCATTGCCGAGGCGCTGAACCTCTCCCGCGCCGAGGTGCATGGGGTGGTGAGCTTCTATCACGATTTCCGCGAGACCGCTGACCCGCGCCCCCACCTGCAGATCTGCCGGGCCGAGGCCTGTCAGGCGCGGGGGGTGGAGGCGCTGATGGCGGCGGCGCAGCAGGCGGCGGGCACGCGCGTCGCGCTGGAGGCGGTTTATTGCCTTGGCCTGTGCGCGGCGGGGCCGGCGGCCCGGGTTGTCGGGGCGGATGTGGGCGAGGCGCTGCATGCGCGGCTGGATGCGGGCAGTCTGACCCGCCTGATCGAGGGCCTGTGATGCGCGTGCGGATCTCTAACGACGCGGTGGCGATGGCCTGCGGCGGCGAGGCGGTGGCGGCGGCGTTCGCGGCGGCGGGCTGCGCGGTGGAGCGGGTTTCCGGCTGGGGCATGCACTGGCTGGAGCCGCTGGTGGAGATTGAGGGCGCCAAGGGCTGGACGGGCTTTGGCCCGGTGGCGCCCGGCGATGTGCCGGCGATTCTGGCCGGGACCAGCGCGCTGGGGATTGGCGCGGTCGCCGAGCATCCTTTCATCACCGCCCAGACCCGGCTGACCTTCATGAGGGCCGGGCGGATACGGCCCCTGAGCCTCGACGATTACGCCGGCACGGGTGGCTGGCAGGGCCTGGCGCGGGCGCGATCGCTGGCGCCCGCCGAGGTGGTGGCGGCGGTCATCCAGTCGGGCCTGCGCGGCCGGGGCGGGGCGGGCTTCCCGGCCGGCATCAAGTGGCAGAAGGTTGCCAATGCTTTTGGGGGGAGCGCGGCTGGCGCGCGCAAGTTCATCGTCTGCAATGCCGACGAGGGCGACAGTGGCACCTTCGCCGACCGCATGGTGATGGAAGGCGACCCGTTTGCCCTGATCGAGGGCATGGCGATTGCTGCCCATGCGGTGGGTGCGGGGGCGGGCTACATCTACCTCCGCAGCGAGTATCCGCATGCCATCGCCACCATGCGCGCGGCCATTGCCCTTGCGGCGGAGCGGATCGCGCCGTTCAGCGTGGAGTTGCGGGTGGGCGCCGGGGCTTATGTGTGCGGCGAGGAGACGGCGCTGCTCAACTCCATTGAGGGCAAGCGCGGCGTGGTGCGGGCCAAGCCGCCGCTGCCGGCGTTGCAAGGCCTGTTCGGCTGCCCGACGGTGGTGAACAATGTGCTGACGCTGGCGGCTGTCAGCCATATTCTGCGGGAAGGTGGCGCGGCGGACTATGCCGCGCTGGGCGTGGGGCGATCCAAAGGCACCATGCCGGTGCAACTGGGCGGCAATATCGCGCGCGGCGGGCTGGTGGAGGTGCCGTTTGGCATTACCCTTGGCGAATTGATCCATGATTTCGGCGGTGGCACCGCCTCTGGCCGCCCGGTGAAGGCCGCGCAGGTGGGCGGGCCGCTGGGCGCCTATATGCCGCCTGACCAATTCCATCTGCCGCTGGATTACGAGGCCTTCACCGCCGCCGACGCGCTGATCGGCCATGCCGGGGTGGTGGTGTTTGACGACACCGCCGACATGGGGCGCCTCGCCCGCTTTGCCATGGAATTCTGCGCGGTGGAGAGCTGCGGCAAATGCACGCCCTGCCGGATTGGCAGTACGCGGGGGGTGGAACTGATCGACCGCATCCGCGCCGGCAGCACGGTGGATGCCCTCGCCAGCCAGCCGCAAATACGCAATGCCCCCAAGGCCGCGCCCAGCCGCGCGGCGGACATCGCCCTGCTGGAGGACCTGTGCGACACGATGCGCGGCGCCTCGCTGTGCGCGCTGGGGGGCTTTACGCCCTATCCGGTGCTCTCCGCCCTGAAGCACTGGCCAGAAGATTTCGGCGGGGATTTTGGGGCATGAGGCGCGGCGTGCTATCATGCGGGCGGAAGCTGGAGACAGATCATGGGCTATGAGCCTCAGGCCGATTTCGGCACGCCACGGATAGACGCGGCGGCAGAGGTGTCCCTCACCATCGACGGGCGCGCCATCACCGTGCCCGAGGGCACCAGCGTGATGCGGGCGGCGGCATTGGCGGGTGGCAACATTCCCAAGCTGTGCGCCACCGATAGTGTGGAGGCCTTTGGCTCCTGCCGCATGTGTCTGGTCGAGGTTGAGGGGATGCGCGGCACCCCCGCCAGCTGCACCACGCCGGTGGCGCCGGGCATGGTGGTCGCCACGCAAACGCCCCGGCTGGAGAAGCTGCGGCGCGGGGTGATGGAGCTGTATATTTCCGACCACCCGCTCGATTGCCTGACCTGCAGCGCCAACAATGATTGCGAGTTGCAGGACGCCGCGGCGCAAGTGGGCCTGCGCGATGTGCGCTATGGCTATGCTGGCGCCAACCATCTGGCGGAGGTGAAGGACACCTCGAACCCCTATTTTTCCTTCGATGCCGCCAAATGCATCGTCTGCTCGCGCTGTGTGCGGGCGTGTGACGAGGTGCAGGGCACGCTGGCGCTGACCATCAGCGGGCGGGGTTTTGGCTCGCAGGTGAGCGCGGGGCAGGCGGGGGACGACTTCCTTTCCAGCGATTGCGTGTCTTGCGGCGCCTGCGTGCAGGCCTGCCCGACCGATGCGCTGAACGAGAAGGCGGTGGCCGAGATCGGCAAGCCGGAGCGCTCGGTGATCACCACCTGCGCCTATTGCGGCGTGGGCTGCACCTTCCGCGCCGAGATGCGCGGCGAGCAGCTGGTGCGCATGGTGCCGTGGAAGGATGGCAAGGCCAACCGGGGGCATAGCTGCGTCAAGGGCCGCTTTGCCTGGGGTTATGCCCAGCACAAGGATCGCATCCGCAGCCCGATGATCCGCGAGAGCATCGATCAGCCGTGGCGCGAGGTAGGCTGGGACGAGGCGCTGGCCTTCACCGCGTCACGCCTCACGGCGATCAAGGCAAAGCACGGGCCGAGGGCGCTGGGGGGCATCACCTCCAGCCGCTGCACCAATGAGGAAGTGTTCCTCGTGCAGAAGCTGATCCGCAGCGGCTTTGGCAGCAACAATGTCGATACTTGCGCGCGGGTGTGCCACTCGCCCACCGGCTATGGGCTGAAGACCACCTTCGGCACCAGCGCCGGCACGCAGGATTTCGACAGCGTGGAGGCGGCCGACGTCATCCTCGTGATCGGCGCCAACCCCACGGACGCGCACCCGGTGTTTGCCAGCCGGATGAAGAAGCGGATCAGGGGCAAAGACGGTCAACCGGGCGCCAAGCTCATCGTCATCGACCCGCGCCGGATTGATCTGGTGCGCAGCCCGCATATTGCGGCGGCGCATCACCTGCCGCTGCAGCCGGGCACCAATGTGGCGGTGCTGACCGCCATGGCGCATGTCATCGTGACCGAAGGGCTGGCCGACGAGGCGTTCATCCGCGAGCGCTGCGATTGGGACGAGTATCAGGACTGGGCGCGGTTTGTCGCCGACCCGCGCCATTCCCCCGAGGTGCTGGAGGCGGTGAGCCGGGTGCCGGCGGCGGAATTGCGGGCGGCGGCACGGTTGTATGCAACTGGTGGGAGCGGTTTTGGCGCGGCGCAGGGCCGCAAACCAAATGCGGCGATCTATTATGGGCTGGGGGTGACCGAGCACTCGCAGGGTTCCTCCACGGTGATGGCGATTGCCAACCTCGCCATGGCCACCGGCAATATCGGCAGGCCCGGCGTGGGCGTGAACCCGCTGCGCGGGCAGAACAACGTGCAGGGCAGCTGCGACATGGGCAGCTTTCCGCACGAGCTTTCGGGCTATCGGCATATTTCGGGTGGGGCCACCCGCGCGCTGTTCGAGGCCGAATGGGGCACCGCGCTCGACAGCGAGCCGGGCCTGCGCATTCCCAACATGTTCGATGCCGCGCTGGATGGCTCGTTCCGGGCGTTGTACGTTCAGGGGGAGGATATTCTGCAATCCGACCCCGATACCAAACACGTTTCGGCGGGGCTGGCGGCGATGGAACTGGTCATCGTCCACGACCTGTTCCTCAACGAGACCGCCAATTACGCCCATGTCTTCCTGCCGGGTTCCACTTTCCTCGAAAAGACCGGCACCTTCACCAATGCCGAGCGCCGCATCCAGATGGTGCGGCGGGTGATGCAGCCGGCCAACGGGGCTGGCGACGGCATAGGCAAGGAGGGGCTGGAGGACTGGCAGGTGACGCAGGCGCTGGCCAACGCGCTGGGGCTGGGCTGGAACTATGCCAATACTGCGCAGATCATGGACTAGATCGCCCGGCTGACGCCGAGCTTCGCCGGGGTTTCCCATGCGGCGCTGGAGGCGGCGGGATCGCTGCAATGGCCGGTGAACGAGGCGCACCCCGAGGGCAGCCCGATCATGCATGTTGATGGCTTTGTGAGGGGGAAGGGCAAGTTCGTCGTCACCGACTATATCCCCACCGACGAGAAGACCGGGCCGCGCTTCCCGCTGCTGCTGACCACGGGCCGCGTGCTCAGCCAGTATAACGTCGGCGCGCAGACGCGGCGCACGGAAAACGGCGTGTGGCATGGCGAGGATGTGCTGGAGATCCACCCCACCGACGCCGAGAACCGGGGCGTGGCCAGCGGCGACTGGGTGAGCCTGACCAGCCGCAAGGGCGATGTCTCGCTGCGCGCGCAGATCACCGACCGGGTGGCGCCGGGCGTGGTCTATACCACCTTCCACCACCCCGAAACCCAGGCCAATGTGGTGACCACCGAGTTTTCCGACTGGGCGACCAATTGCCCGGAATACAAGGTGACGGCGGTGCAGGTGGGGCGCTCGAACGGCCCCAGCGAGTGGCAGCGCGACTATGCCGCCCAGACCACGGCATCGCGCCGGATAGTGGGCCATGAGGCGGCTGAATGATGAATACCGCACCACTGATCCGCATGGCCAACGACATCGCCCGCAATCTGGCCGCCGGCGGGCAGGACGCGGCGATAAGTGGCACGGTTCAGCATATCCGCGACTTCTGGGACCCGCGCATGAAGGCGGCGATTCTGGCCAGCGACCGCGCGGGGCTGTGCCCGATCGCGGCGGCGGCGGTGGAGCGTTTGGCCGGGTAGGCCGGATTAAGGGCGATGTGGGCAAGGGATAGAAGCGGGGACTCGTCGCCTGCACCCCATGACGTCTTCCGGCGCGAGGGTGGTGGGGGGGGGCGGCGTGGCGCATCACCTCACCGCGGCGCAGGCTTTCCGGAGCATTGTGTCAAAATGGGGGGGGGGGCGGTTTTTGCCTCGACGCAACCGCCTTATAGCCGCTTCGCGGCGGGCGCCGGGCCGAGGCTAATCGCGACGACGACAGTAATGGGGTTTGGGGCCCCTACCGGTTTCGCTTGAGAAGCCGGCAACCCACGAAGCCCCCAAGTCTAACCCTTTTCCCTTTCCCAAAACAAGCCAACCCCAAAAACCGGTTCCCACTTTCTTCCGCGATGCTCTAGAGCGCGTGGCAAATCAGGAGATTGCCAATGTCGCGCGAAGCCCATGTCCTCACCCTGTTCTGCCCCGACCGGCCGGGGCTGGTGGCCGGTGTGGCGCGCATTCTGGCCGATCAGGGCGGCAACATCCTCGACGCGAAGCAGTTCAACGATACCGAGACGCAGCGCTTCTTCATGCGTGTGGCTTTCGAACTGGTGGGCGACAGCACGCGGGACGGGTTCAAGGTGGCGTTCGCCCATTTTGCCGCGGCGAACGGCATGCAATGGTCGGTGCGCGGCGCGGGCGACAAGCGCAAGGTGATGCTGCTGGTCTCCAAATTCGACCATTGCCTGGGCGATCTGCTGTATCGCCAGCGCATTGGCGAGTTGCCGATGGAGGTGGTGGGGATCATCTGCAACCACCCGCGCGAGGCGCTGACGGTCTCGTGGATCGACGATATTCCGTTTCATTATCTGCCCGTCACCAGGGACACCAAGCCCGCGCAGGAGGCCCAGATCAAGGCGCTGGTGACCGAGAGCGGCGCCGAGCTGGTGGTGCTGGCGCGCTATATGCAAATTCTGTCGGACGATCTGGCCGGATTCCTGTCGGGCCGCTGCATCAATATTCACCACAGCTTCCTGCCCGGCTTCAAGGGGGCCAAGCCCTATCATCAGGCGCATGCGCGCGGGGTGAAGATGATCGGCGCCACCGCCCATTACGTGACGGCCGATCTCGATGAAGGCCCGATCATCCACCAGGATGTCGAGGCGATCAGCCACGCCGACAGCCCCGACGATCTGGTGCGCAAGGGTCGCGATATCGAGCGGCGGGTGCTGGCGCAGGCGGTGCTGTGGCATCTGCAGGACCGCGTGTTGCCCAATGACCACAAGACGGTGGTGTTCGGCGACTGAGGGCGCCGCTGCCGGACAATCCGGGTGACAGGCTGCTGTCGGCGGCTTATTGCGCGGGGGCATGAGCCTGCTTCGCTCCTTCCTGCGTGATCGCCCGCTGCTGGCGCTGCTGCTGCTGTCGGCGGCGCTGGGCATGAAGGCGCTGGTGCCCGCGGGCTTCATGCTGGAAACCGCCGACCGCGCGATCAGCGTGGAAATCTGCGGCGAGCAAGGTGCCGGACTTGCCCTGACCGAGAGCCGGGCGGTCGTGCAGGCGATTGCCGCCAAGCTGCCCGCCCCGGGCGAGCACAAGGGCCACGGCGGGACGGACACCGCCTGCCCCTATGCCACGCTGGCCATGGCCGCGCTGGGCGGGGTGGATGCGCCGTTGCTGGCCATCGCCCTGGCCTTTGCCATGGCGCTGGCCTTCCTGCCCATGGCCGGGCCGGCGGTGCCACGGGCGGCGCGGTTGCGCCCACCCCTGCGCGGGCCACCCCGCTTCCGCTTCGGCGCCTGACTGCCAGCTGACCTCGCCCTCCCCCGGAGGCGCGCGCCGGTTCGGCCTTGGGCATGAAGCCCGCCCCTCACGCTAGTTCGACCCGCATGGTGCGCCGCCTTGGCGCGCCGGCGCATGACGCGAAGATCATTTCAAAAGGTTAGATGATATGAAAACCGGTGTATTCACCGTCGCCCGGCCCGCGCTTGCGGTCGTGGCACTCGCCTCGCTGCTGTCCTCCACCGCCGCCCATGCCTGCGCCTGCGGCTGCGGCGTGTTCGACGTCGGCGCGGCCTCGATCATGCCCAGCAATTCCGAGACCGGCTTCAGTGCCTGGTTTCGCTTCAACACCATCGACCAGAACCGCAATTGGGAGCGCGGCGCGCAGGCCCCCGCCGACGACAATGGCGACAAGCGCCTGCAAACCGAATTCTACACGCTGGGTGGGCAATACAGGCTCAACCACGCATGGACGGTGATGGCCGACCTGCCGATCGTCTCGCGCCGCTTCACCCGCATTGATGACGATGGCGGGGTGACCGGCAGCGCCGGCAGCCTCTATACCGGTCGCCTCACCGCGCTCGGCGATGTGGCGGTGACGGCGATGTATACCGGCCTGTCGGCAGACATGTCGACCGGGCTGGGGCTGGGGCTGAAACTGCCCACCGGCGATTCCACCGGCCCCAGGGGCCCCGCCGGCGGCGCCCAGTTCGACCGCGACAGCCTGCCCGGCACCGGCAGCACCGACGCCATCCTCACCGCCTATCACGTCGGCCGTCTCGATGCGACGGGGCGCTTCGGCTGGTTCGGCCAGGCGCGCTATCAGTTCGCCCTGGCCACGCGGGACTCCTATCGGCCGGGTAATGAACTCAATACCTCGCTGGGCGCCAGCTATGATCTGGGCGCGGTAGGGCCTGTCACCCGCGTGGCACCGGTGCTGTCGCTGATAAACAGCCTGCGCGCCCACGATTCCGGCACCAATGCCGATCCGCTGAACTCCGGCTATGAGCGGCTGCTGATCGCGCCGGGGGTGAATATGCGGTTGGGCAAGCTGCGGCTCTATGCCGATATCGAACTGCCGATCTACCAGCATGTGAACGCCGATGTGGTACCGGGGCAATCCGGGCAACTGGTGGCGGGGCATTTGTTCAACGCGACGCTGTCTTACGATTTTTGATTTTGGAGGAAGGTAGGTGCGAGGGGGTTACCCCCTCGCGCTCCCATTCCCTGTCGTTGTTACGCCACGGGTTCGGCCTTCCGCCACATCGCCGCGCCGTAGGCTGTTAAAGCCGCTGCGCGGCAGGGCGCGAGGCCGAGAGGGAAGCGCGAAGAGGACAGTAATGGAGTTTGGGGCCTAAGGCCCCAGGAAAATTTCTTCCCCCTTTTATCTTCTGCCCCTCACAACGTCTTGGAAACCCCCACAAACACCCCGCGCCGCTGGCCGAACGAGGGCGCACCCACGCCGACGCCGGTGCCGTCGCGGATTTCATAGACCTTGTCGAACAGGTTCTCGACATCCAGCCGCACATCGAAGCCGCTGGCGCCAAAGCTGTGGCCGATGGAGAGGTTTACCGTGGCATAGGCGGGCAGATGCGCGCCGTTGGGCACGGATTCGCCGCCCGGCAAATCCAGCGCGCGACGCAGGCCGGAGCCATAGAGCAGGTCGGCGCTGATACGACTGCCCGCCAGCGCGCCGTGGCTCCAGCGATAGGAGCCGCCGGCCGAGCCGGTGAGGGTCTGGTTGTGGTCGAGATAGATGTAGTGCGTGGCGATGTAGTTCAGATCGATCTGGCTGAAATTATACTGGTTGGAATCAATGCCGGTGCCCTGCGCCTTGTCCACCGAGATATTGGCATAGGCGGACAGCCCGTGGTGGACGTAGTTGAGGCTCATCTCGGCGCCGATGATGCGCCCCTTGGCATAGTTGAACGGGGTGAGGATGATCGGCGCGCCGAACTGGCCCTCGTCCACCAGATGCGTCGAGCGGCGGAAATAGCCATCCAGCCCCAGCACGAGGCCGGGCAGGAGTTTCTGCTGAATGCCGGCATCGAGATAGTTCTCGCGCTGGGCATAGGCCGGGTTGGCAACGCGGACATTGGGCGTGGCGACCGTGCCGAACAGCGGCGCCAGATTGCTGCCGGCCACCAGTTCGAACGGGGCGGGCGAGAAATAGCGGGCATAGCCGACATGGCCGGTGAAGCCGCCGCCGAGGAAGCCGGGGCCGGGCGTCCACACCATGTTCACCCGGGGGGAGAACTGGCGCTCGTGGCGGATGACGTCGTTCTCGTCGAAGCGCCCGCCATAGTTCAGCACCAGCCGGGGGGTCAGCTGCCACTCATCCTGCAGATAGGCGCTGTAGGTCGTCTGGCTGACGCTGGTGGTCTGGGCAAAGGCGTCGGGCGGGGTACCTGGGGTATAGGTGCCGGGCTGGTAGCCCAGCTCGGGTCGGGTGGGGTCGTAGACGTCGCCGCTGGTGGGGAATAGCTGCGTCTGCGTCTGGGTTTTGGAGTGATCGCGCTGAAGGAACAGGCCGAAGCGCAGCGTGTGGGCGCTACCCAGCTTGTAGACCCCGTCGAACTGGGCGCCATAGGCGACATCATGCTTGGCGGCGGCCTGTGCCATGCCGTTGAACAGCAGCTCGCCGGCGACGTCGGGGTGATAGTCCAGCGCCGAAACCCGCGCGAACAGCGAGGTTTGTGCGGTGAAGGCGCCCGCGCTGTGCAACAGGCTGAAGGCGCCGAAGCCGGTGGCCTGCAACTGGGTTTCGTTAAGATCCTCGCTGGGAAAGGTGGAGACGCCGTCCAGCGTGTAGCCGTTGCTGGGCTGCAACCCCACGGGATTGGGGATCTGGAAATGCTGGTTGGAATAGCCGCCGGTGAAGGCGATGCGGTCGTTGTCACCCAGGATGTGGTCGATATAGCCGAAGGTGCTGAACTGGTTGGTCTTGTCGTGCACGGCGCTGGTGTTGCCGTTCACATTGTCGATGCCCAGCGCGTTGTGCTTGTAGTCGCCGGAGGCAAACCAGGTGGTGGCGCCGGAGCTGCCCGAAAGCTGCACGCTCGGCTCGATGGTATCGTGGCTGCCGCCGTAAAGGCTGAAGGTGGTGGCATCCTTCAGGCCGGATTTGGTGGTGATGTCGATGATGCCCGCCGTGCGCAGGCCATATTGCGCCGGTAGCGTGCCGGTGACGAGGTCCAGCTTCTCGATCAGGCGGGGCGAGAGGGTCTGGCCGAACACCGCGATGCTTTCGGGCAGGATGACGCCGTTGAGGCGATATTGCACGCCATTGTGCTCGTCTCGCACGTGGAACTGGCCGAACTGGTCCTGGCTGACGCCGGGCAATTGCAGGATGATGTCGTTGATTGGCTGGTTGTCGCTGCCCGGCAGGTTCTGGATCGCGGCATTGCTGAGGGTATAGGTGGAGGCGCCGAGGCTCGGCTTGATGCTTTCGCGCGCGGTATCTAGGCGGTGGCCGGTGACGACAATCTCGGCGCCGGTAGGGGGTGCCGCCGGGGTGGTGTCGGCTCCGCTGGCGCCGGCCTCCGTGTTCGCCAGGGCCGCGCCGGCATGGGCGCAGGCCAGTGCCCACAGAGCCACCCCCAGCGCGCGTGGGGCAGGCAAACGGCGCGGAGTGGTCATGAAATTCCCTTTGAAACGCGGCGGCGGAAGCTGATGTGATAAAGTTACATTAGCGGCTGTGTGGGTGAACGCTGTATGAACCGTAAGGCCGTGCTGCAAGCGCGAAAAGCGAGTCGTTCCGCAGTTGCGACGAATTGAACGCAGGGGCGCGAAAATGGCGGTGGCGGAAAGCGGCTGCCGAGCGGCCGGACCGGCTCATCCTAATGAGTCGCGGAGGTGGCGGGGGGCCATTGGCGCCGTCTGGCGGTGAACGTGGCGATGCCGGGGAGCGGGCGCGCCCCAATAGAAACGGGCCGGAGATTTCTCCCCGGCCCGCCAGTTTGCAATTCGTATGCAGGATCAGAAGCGAACCTTGAGCTGCGCTTCATAGGCGGCGGGCGCCTGATAGATATACAGCGTCGAGGCGCCGGGAGTGCCGCCACCCTGCGAGATCGCCGAGCGGTCGTTCAGCGGGTTGTTGACCGTGACGCCGGCGGTGATGTTGCCCAAGGTGACGCTGCCCGAGAGCACGCCATAGCTGTAGGCGGCCAGGGTGGCGTTGTTGGCGGGCGTGACGCTGTCGATGTTCACCCACTGCTTGCCGGTGAACTTGTGCAGGTAGCTCAGCTTGAAGCGACCCAGATTGTAGACCGCGCCCAGCATCGCCGTGTAGTTGGGGGCGTTGGTCAGCCACAGGTGGGTGACCGCGTCCTTCGAGGTCATCAACGTGCCGTTGGCGATCACGGTCAGGCCCTTGATCA
>CAIXXP010000131.1 GCA_903923465.1 uncultured Sphingomonadales bacterium
GGCATGCACACCCACATGTCGATCTGGGACAAGGGCAACCCGCTGTTCGCCGGCGACGGCTATGCCGGCCTGTCCGACATGTGCCTGTACTTCATCGGCGGCGTCATCAAGCACGCCAAGGCGCTGAACGCCTTCACCAACCCCACCACCAACAGCTACAAGCGCCTGGTGCCGGGTTACGAGGCTCCCGTGCTGCTGGCCTATTCGGCCCGCAACCGTTCGGCCTCCTGCCGTATCCCTTACGGTGCGGGCGCCAAGGCAAAGCGCGTGGAATTCCGCTTCCCCGACGCGATGGCCAACCCCTACCTGTGCTACTCGGCGCTGCTGATGGCCGGCCTTGATGGTATCAAGAACAAGATCCATCCGGGCGAAGCCATGGACAAGAACCTGTACGATCTGCCCGCCGACGAGCTGGCGCTGGTGCCGACCGTGTGCGGCTCGCTGCGTGAAGCGCTTGACGCGCTGACCGCCGACCACGCCTTCCTGCTGGAAGGTGGCGTGTTCACCGCCGATCAGATCGAGGCCTATCAGGAACTGAAGTGGCCGGAAGTGATGCGCTGGGAAACCACGCCGTCGGCTGTTGAGTTCGACATGTACTACAGCGCCTGATCCCGCCGGTCAGACGCAAGTGGGAAAGCGCTCCGGGCAACCGGGGCGCTTTTTCGTTGGGCTGCGGGCGCATGGGGATCGAGCCGAATGCGCTAAGGACTTTCCTACATTTATCCATATAGGATATTTCCTGCTCTTGTGATTCGCAAGGCGCGCGACAATGTCCACCCCCTCCCCTTCCGCCCCGGGCCGCTGCATCGGGCCCGCAGGCATCGCGCTGATCAGGAATTTCGAATCCTGTGCCCGCGCGCGTGGCGATGGCCGCTTTGCCGCCTACCCCGATCCCGGCAGCGGCGCGGCGCCCTGGACCATCGGCTGGGGCTCCACCGGCCCGGACATCCACGAGGGGCTGATCTGGACGCAGGCGCAATGCGATGCCCGCCTGGCCGGCCAGTTGGCCAATTTTGCGGCTCAGGTGTGCCATGTGCTGGGCGCGGCGCCGACCACCGCCAACCAGTTCGACGCCATGGTGGCGTTTCACTACAACACCGGGGCGATTGCCCGCGCGCGCCTGACCCGGCTGCACATGGCCGGCGACTATGCCGGGGCGAAGGCCGCCTTCGCCGACTGGACCCGGGCCGATGGCGCGGTTCTGCCGGGCCTCGTGCGGCGCCGCGCGGCGGAGGCGGCGCTCTACGGCGCGCCGTGACGGCCTCAGTAATCCTTGCTGACGCGCAGGTTCACGCTCTGCTGGCCCACGGTGGAGACGCTGCCCAGCAGCGATAGCCAGCGCGTGAGCCGGGCCTCGATATTGCTGGCCGAATAGCCATGCCCGTCACTCACCACCTCGGCATAGAAGCGCCGGCCGAAATATTTGCCCGCCGCCACGCCGGATTGCCGCCCGATGGTCGGATCCGGCCCGACGATGCGCAGCCGGTCCAGCCCGATGACCGAGCGCACCTTGTTGATCGGGTCCAGCCCGCCGCCATTGTGCAGCGAGGCCAGCGCCGCGCCCAGTTGCAAGGCCTCTGGCGCCGAGATCTTGGTGACGGAATCGCCGAATAGCAGGCGCGACAGCACCTCCTCCTCGGGCAGGGGCGGTATCGACGAGAAGGCGATCTGCGGCTTCAGCGAGGTGCCGTGCACGGTGAGCGTGGCGGCCAGACCGGTGATATTGGCGGTGGCGGCGATGTCCAGCCGGGGATCGGGCGAGGCGGAATCGGTGAAGATCACCCGGCCGCGGGTCAGGTCGAAACGGGCGCCGGCAAATTCATAGGTGCCACCCACCAGATCGGCGTGGCCATCCAGCGTGGGGTCGCGCAAGGGGCCACGCAGATGCAGGTCCGCGCCCCATTCGCTATCCAGCCCCAGGCCGACCAGCTGGATCTTGGAGCGCCCGGTCAGATCGACCAGAAAGCGCCAGCTGGTGTGCCGCGCCGAGGCGGGGGCCACATCGCTGCTGCGGTTGATTTCGCGCGTGGCGATGATCGGCAACTCGGCCGCCGCCTGCGCGAGACCCAGCCGCCAGCGGGCGTTGTCGACGCTGAGGCGCCCGGCGATGGTGCCGTTCAACCCATCGGAGACGATGCGCAGCGGGCCGCTGGCGGTGAGGGCGAGATCGGCCCGGGTGGCCAGTTGCGCCTTGTGTGCGGCCAGCATGAAATCCAGTGCCGGGCGGTGGCCTTCGGTAATGCCCGAAAAATCGATGCTGCCGCTGCCGTTCACCTGCCCGCCGCCCGCCGTGTGCCCGGCCAGCGTGGTGAAGCTGAGCCGCGAGCCGGCGAATGCGCCCCTCGCGACCAGCTGGGTAATGTCGGTGCCGGTTTCGGCGCTGGCCATGTGCAGCGTGTCGCCGGCCAGCGAGCCCCGGATCTGCGGCGCATCGAGCGAGCCGGTGATATCGGCGGCGATGGCGATGGGGCCCGTCAAGTCGAAGTCATCCAGCCCCATCAGCCGCCAAGGGGCATCCGCCGGGCCCTGAAAGCGCATTTGGGCAAGGAACCGCCCGGCGCGCAGGCGGTCGATCAGCCTGCCCGAGGGCGGGAGGTTGGCGATGCTGGCCTGCAGGCGACCGATGGTCTGGTGCCCGGCCGCCTGGCTGGGGTCGCCGGCCACCGCGCGCAGCTCCAGCCGGTCGTCGACCAGCCCCCCGGCCAGCGCGACATCAATCGGGCGCGAACTGACCACCAGCCCGGAGCGGGTGAGATTCTTCACCATCAGCCGGCCGTCGCCGCTGGGCAGCCCCTCGCGCGGGGCGGAGAAATGCAGCGTACCCGAGGCCAGCCCCCCCAGCCCGAGATCGGCAAAGACCACGTCGCCCAGCGCCAGCGGCATGCCGGCCAGCGCCAGATCCAGTTCCTGATTGCCATTGCCGAACACGCCCGAGGCAATCGCCCTTCCCTGTCCGAAATCGATCTGGCTGGGTGCCAGCCGCCAGCCGCCGCCTTCCGCCTCGGTGCGGGGGGTGAACACGGCGCGGCGCGGCATGGCGATGGCTTGCCCGGCGAACAGGCCATGCGCGCCGAGCGCCACGGCATCGGGCGCGAGATCGCCGGTAAGCGCCAGTTCGAAGCGCGAACTGCGCCGGCCGGAGAGATTGGCGGCGACGTGCCCCACCCCATCATCCAGCCGCGCCTGTGCCGATACCTGTCCGAGGAACAGGCGCCCCTTGCCGATGCCCTGCGCCATCAGGCTGGCCTCCAGCGTGGAGTGATGGCGCAGCAGCACGCCGCCCACCCGCAGGCTGCCCCGCGCGACGGTGAGCGGCTGGTCGCCGCCAAAGTGGGCATCGGTCATGGTCAGCGCCAGATCCATCGCCTCGCCCTGTCCGTTTTGGCCATCACCGCGTGGGGCCAGCCGCAAGTTGCCCGCCACGCCGCCGCCAGACAGGGTGAGCAGGCCCGTGGCCCCCGCATTGCCGAGGGTCAGCGAGCCGGTCAGCGCGGTTTGCGAGATGGTGAACTGGCGCACATCCAGTCGGCCGGGTCCCGACCCCCCATTCACCAGCGCCACCACGCCGGAGAAGGGCCCGAACAGCGATTGCCCGGCGGCGGCCATGCGCAGCCCGCCGGATTCGGGCGAGAGGACCAGCGTCACATCGCGCACGCCGCCGGTTGGATAGGGATCGGGCAGCGACAGCTTCGCATGCAGGCCATCCGCCGCCAGCTGGCCCGCCAGGGTGAAAGACCCCAGCGTGGCGTGATGGCCATTGCCCGCCAGCGTGGCGGTGCCATCCACATTGCGGCGGGCAGAGGCGGCAAGGGTCAGGCGCTCACTGGTGAACGCGGCGCGGGAGAGGATCAGTGGCTGACCGTCGCGCCCGCTGGCCTCCCCGGTGAAATTCAGATGGTCGCCCGCCAGTTGCGCCAGCGCGCCATTGGTGATGCCGCTGAGCTGGCCAGTGAGGTGCGCGCCGAAGCTCCAGCCGCCCTGCGGGGCCAGACGCAGGGTCAGCGAGGCCTCGCCATCACCGCGCCCCCAATCGGGGATCTGCCAGCCGCGCGAGGCCACATGCCCGGCGATGCCATAGACCCCGCCCGCCACATCGCCGCTCAGCACCAGCCGCGCGGCCAGCGCCGGTGCGGTGAGGACCATGTCGCTGGAGGCCAGATGGGTGCCGGTGAGCACCAGCGTCGCGCTGCCCCTCGCGCTTGTCAGGCGTGGGTCGAGCAGGGCGTTGCCGGTGATGATCCGCCCGGCGGCCAGCGACAGGGGCAGGCGCCAACCGGTCTCGGTTCGAGTGGCGGTGCCATGCGCCGAGAGGGCCTGCACCTGCGTGGTGCCGCCGGCCCAGCGGCTGGCCGAGAGGTTGGTCTGCGCGGTGAGCGTGGCGAAGGGGCCGTCGAGGACCATGCTGCCACGCCCGCCCTCCAGCATGCCGCCGCCCACCGGCAGCGACCCGTGCGTCTCGGCGGTGAGGAGCAGGTGGTGGAAGGCGCCCTCGCCCAGATCGGCCTCGCCCTTTGCCGTGGCATGCAGCGTGGCACTGCTCGCCTCCAGCGCGCCGGCAAGGCGGCGGTCGTCAAAGCGGGCGTGGCCGGTGAGCTGAACCCGCTCGCCCAGCAGGCGGGTGGACGCCGGCGACAGGGCCATTAGCGGGGCGGGCCACAGCTGGCCGGAGAGCGCGAAGGCCCCGGCCTTCTGGTCGAGTTCCAGCACCGCCGCCCGTTGCCCGCCGCCATCGGCCAGCAGGCTGCCATTCCATTTGTGCCAGGTGCCGGTGCCGCTGAGCCGCACGCGCCGGTCGGTCCGTGCCCCGGTCAGCGCGGCGAGCAGGCCCCCCTTAGGCGCGGCATAATCCACGCCCAGCGCAAAATGGTCGCGCGAGCGGTCGTCGTCCAGCAGCGCCGCCAGCCGGTCCCCGCCACCCAGCCGTCCCTGCAGGCTCAGATAGGCCCGGCGCGGGCGAATCTCGCCGCTGGCGTGCAGGTCGATCTTGCGCTCCACCCCCAGCACCGGCGCCGCCACCGTCAGCCGCTCGATGGCAAAGCGATCCACCCGGACATCGAAATCGGGCAGCAGCGAACCGTTGATGCTAGGGCGCAATTGCGGCACGCGCAGCAGCACCCCGCGGCGCAGCACCATGCGGCGGATGTCCAGCCGGTTATCGAGCCAGGCCAGCGGGCGCCATTCCACCTCCGTGGCCGGCACGCGCATGAACACGCCCCGCGTGTCGCGCAGGGCAACATCCTCCAGCACGGCGGTGCCGTAGATCGAGCCATCGATGCGCCCGACCGTCATGCTCAGGCCCGTGTCGGTCTCGCTGCTTTGCAGCCAGTCCGCCAGCAGGCGGTGGCCGATGGCGGTATCCAGCCCCAGCAGCAGCGTGCCGAGCAACACCAGCAGAACCAGCGGCAGGCCCAGCCCATATTTCGCGCCGAACCAGGCCAGGCGGCGACCACGCGGGGCTCGCGTGGCCCCGGCAGCCGGCTCTACGCCCTCTGGCGGCAGATCATCGGTGGTCGGCTCGCCGGTCATCAGAAGGCCTGACCCAGCGTGACATAAACCCCGATGCGGCTGTCGCCCGGGCGCGGGTTGAGCGGGGTGCCGACATCCAGCCGCACCGGGCCAAAACCGGTCTGATAGCGCAGCCCCAGCCCCGCGCCATAGCGCATGTCCTTGAAATTCGGCACGGTGCCGGTGCCCGCCCCGCCCGAATCCAGAAACGGCACCAGCGCCAGCGCATTGTGCATCAGCCCGGTGTTGACCCGCGCCTCCAGAGACACCTCGTAGAGCGAACGGGCGCCCTCCGGCTCGTTAAGGCTGTTGCGCGGGCCGACCAGCTCGAAGCCATAGCCACGGATCGAGCCGCCACCGCCGGCATAAAACCGCCGCGAAGGCGCAACATCTTCCAGCGCCGCGCCCGGCAGGGTGCCCAGCCGCAATCTTGTGGCAAGCACCACCCCCGACATCAGCGGCTGATAGCCGCTGGCGTCCAGTTGAATGCGGGCATAGGTGGAGGCCACGCCGCGCGCCTGCGACAGCTCTGGCGAGACCCGCAGGCCAATGCGATAGCCGCGCGACGGATCGAGAAAATCGTTGCTGCGGTCCCATGTCGCCCGCAGGGGCGCGGCCAGCGTGACATAAGCCGTGCGCCCGGTGGTGATGCCGCTGGGCACGCCCTCGCGCTCCAGCGAGGCTTCCGCCTCCAGGCCCAGCGAATAGCTCCACGGCTTCTGGAACAGCAGTGTCGTCTGGCGCTCATAGGTGGCGGAAAAGTCCACCGCGCGGGCGGCATAGGCCGGCAGGGTGGCGTTATCGGCATAGAGGTCGAAGGTGAGCACCCGGTCGCGGCCGTGGAAATTGGCGCGGCGCAGCGTGACGCCCGCCAGTTGCTCGTTGGTGCCAGCCACCCCGCGCAGGCGCAGCGAGCCCTCGGGTGGGAACAGGTTGCGGTGTTCCCAGCCCGCCTCCAGCCGGAAGCCCTGCGCCGTGTCATAGCCGATGGCGCCCGAGACGGTGCGCGCCGGCGCCGGGGTCATGGCAACGTCCAGCGCCACCACGCCGGGGATGGTGGCGGGGGCCGCATCCGGTGAGTTGGCGGCGGGGCTCGTGCCGGCGGCGGGGACGGGCGCGACGGGCGCCGAGACCTCGCGCGGGGTGACGGTGAGGCTGGAGACCAGACCGGTGGCAAGGATCGCCCGGCGCAAATCGTCCACGGCGCTGCGCTTGTACGGCTGGCCGGGCTTGAACCGGGCGATGCTGGCCAGATGGCGGCCGGAGAGGAAATGCTCGTTGGTGCTGACGATCTGGCCAAAGCGGTAGATGCCGCCCGGCTGCACCGGCAGCGTCAGATCGCCCTCCTCGCGCAGGTGGTCGACCGTGAGGGCCGGCGGGTCGATATGGGCGAAAACGTAACCCGCCTCGCCCAGCGCGGTGTCCAGCGCCGCGGTCTGGGCGGGGATGGCATCAAGGTGCAGCGGATCGCCGGGGAAGATGGCAAAATGCTTGCGCAAGGGCAGGTAGGCCGGCCCGAGCGTGGCCAGCGGCCCGAGGTCGATGGTGCCAAAGCGGTAGCGCGTGCCGGGCACGATATCAAAGCGCACCAGCGGGCCGCCCTTGCCTTCAGCCGCATGGGCAGGCGGCGCGCCCGCCACGACCCCCGAGGGGCCGATACCGCCGGCCCCTACCGGCCCCAGGCCGCCGGCCCCTGCCGGCCCCAGACCGCCGGCCCCCACCGGCCACAGGCCGCCGGCCAGCGTCTGGTTCGCCTCGGCATCGTAATAGCCGTAGGTGCGCAGCAATTGCTGGAGCACGGCGCGATCGGCAGCGGCGCGCACCGCCAGTTGCGGCAGATTTTCCGCCTCCTTGCCCGGCATCGCCTGTAGCGCCGACAGCGCGCGAAAGCGGCTCTCCAGCTCGGCCCGCTCCGGGATGGCCTGGCCCGCGACATGCCAGGCAAGAACCACCCTGCCGGCGGCCAGGCGGTCCAGCCGCTCGGAGGTGGAGCGTTCGTGCGGCTGGCCCGGCGGCAGATCGACGGTGAGGATGGTGAGCGAGGGCGCCGGGGCGGTGGACTCGCCATCGGGGGGCAAGGCCGCGAGCGGCGCCACCGGCGCGGACATATCCGGCCAATCGACGAGAAAACCGGGCAGGTCGGCCAGCGGTGACGAGGGGCTGATCGGTGCGGACCCGGCGCCTGAAGCGGAAACGGCGGCAGGCGGTCCCGCAACCTCCGCCAATGGCGCGGGTGCAACGGCGGGCGGTGCGGCGGCACTGCGGGCCCAGTCACCCGGCCGCGCCACGGCGGCATCGGGAATGAGCCTGGACAGGGTGCTCTCGCCATCGCCCTGCGGCGTGGGCGCCGCCTGATCCGGCGCGGGCGGTGTCGGCGTCGTTGCCCCCGGCGTGGCGGCAACCTTCGGGGTGGCGGCAGGCTGCGCGGGGGATTGCGCGAAAGCGGCGGGCGCCCACAGCATCGCCAGCAGGCAGGCGGACGCCCTCAGGCCGGAAGCTACCCTCGCAAGGGCCGCAGCCGAAAACGGAGCGCGGAGGGAGGGCGCAACCTGCCCTGCCCCCGCCACAGGCCTGCGGGGCAGAACCTCAGCCTGGCAGGGTCGAGGAGCCGAGGCCCCCGGCGCTGAGCGTGGCATGATCGAGGCCGCCCATGCCGTCCTTGCCGCCACCATCGGGCAGGGGCACATCGGCGCGGCGCTGGCTGGCAACGGCGGCAACGAGACGATCCTGCTCTTCATCGGACATGCGCTTCCAGCCGTCGCGGGCCAGCCGCTCCAGCGGGCGATAGCGCACCTTGTATTGCATGCGCGCCGAACCTTCCACCCAATAGCCGAGATAGACATAGGGCAGGTGTTCTTCGGCGGCGCGGCGGATGTGATCGAGGATAATGTAATTGCCAAGCCCGCTGCGCGCCTCATGATCGGGGTCGTAGAAGCTGTAGATCATCGACAGCCCATCGCCCTGCCGGTCTGTCAGGCAGGCACCGACCAGACGGCCGGGCGCCCCACTCTCGGTAGGCTCCCTATATTCGACGACATAGCTTGTGACGGGGGTATGTTCCACCATGTCGGCAAAATCGACCTCATCCATCGTGGCCATGCCGCCGCCCGGGTGCCGCTGGCCCAGATAGCGCTGCAGCAGTTCGAACTGCTCGGCGGTGGACCAGGGCTGGCGGATGGTGGCGACGAGATCGGAATGGCGCTTCAGGCTGCGGCGCTGCGTGGCCGAGGGGGCGAAGTCGCCCGCCACCACCCGCACCGAAACGCAGGCGGTGCAATCACCGCAAGAGGGGCGATAGGCGACGGTTTGGCTGCGGCGGAAACCGATGCGGCCCAGCGCATCATTCAGGGCATCGGCATGGGGGCCGTTGAGTTCCGTGAACACCTTGCGTTCCGTGCGGCCGGGCAAATAAGGGCACGGTGCCGCGCTCGTCACAAAGAAACGGGGAATTCTGACTGGAACCGTCACCGACATTCTCAATCCCGCAAGCCCACCACTACTGCGTGGCGTGGTGCCTGTATGACAAACCTGTAGCAGTGATGAAAGCAGGTTAACCAAAAATCGTGCGGTGGTGAACGAATTTTTTACCGAGCCGGCCCGCGCGCGCTGGTTTTGCCCCCGGTCAAATCAGTTCAATTCCACCTGACTTACGTCATATCCCTTAGCCCGCAGCGCCGCGACCAGCGCGTCCAGCTGCTCCCGGTCGCGCGCCTCGCACTCGATATCGGTGATCAGCCCCTTGGCCGGCAGGTGGGTAAAGATGCGCTGATGCCAGATTTCGATGATGTTGATATTGTGCGTGTTAAACTCTTCCATCACCTTGAACAGGGCGCCGGGGCGGTCCTGCAAGGTAAGGCGAAGCCGCGCGAGACGCCCCGAGCGCGCCAGGTCGCGCAGCAGCACATTGGCCAGCAGGCGGGTATCGATATTGCCGCCCGACAGCACGATGCCGACCTTGCGCCCGGCAAACATCTCGCGGTTGGACAATACGGCGGCAAGGCCGGCGGCGCCCGCCCCTTCCACCACGGTTTTCTCGATTTGCAGCAGCAGCGCCAGCGCACCCTCCAGCGCCGATTCGCTGACCAGCACGAAATCATCGAGCAGACCGGCCAGAACCTTCGAGGTAAATTCCCCCGGCTGCCACACGGCAATGCCCTCGGCCAGCGTGTCGCCGCCGCAGGGCAGGCTGGTGCCCTTCAGCCGGTTGAACATGGAGGGGTAGAGTTCGGCCTCCACGCCGATCAGCCGGATGTCGGGGTTCAGCGCGCGGGCCACCGTGCCCATGCCGCTGGCCAGGCCGCCGCCGCCCACAGGGATGGCCAGCGTGTCTATCTGCGGCACGTCCTCCAGCATTTCCAGCGCCACCGTGCCCTGCCCCGCGGCCACATGCGGGTCGTCGAACGGGTGGATGAAGGTGAGGCCCAACTGCTTTTCCATGCTGCGCGCCTGGTCAGACGCCTCGTCATAGCTCTCGCCGTGCAGCACAACCTTGCCGCCCACGCTTTCGGTCTGCATCACCTTCACCATCGGCGTGGTCTTGGGCATGATGATGGTAACCGGCACACCCAGCCGCCGCCCGTGATAGGACAGGCCCTGCGCATGGTTGCCGGCGCTGGCGGCAATAACGCCACGCGCCCGCTGCTCCTGCGTGAGCTGCAGCAGCGCGTTCAGCGCGCCGCGCTCCTTGTAGGCGGCGGTGAATTGCAGATTCTCGAACTTCACCCAGATATCGGCGCCGGCAATCGCGCTCAGCGTCGTGCTGTAGAGCGTGGGCGTGCGCACCACAGCGCCGGCGATACGGGTCGCGGCAGCGCGTACGTCATCGATGGTCAGCAGCGAGGTGGCGCTCCGGGCGCTGGCAGATGTTTGCCCAAGGTCTTGCATAGTCATAACCGGGTGCCCGTAAGGCAAAGTGGCGGGCAAGGGAACAGGGTTTTGGGGGAAGGGACGGCGGGGAAAGGATAAGGCGCGAGGGACGCGTCACTCGCGCTCCCTTTCCCCGTCTTGCTCAGCCCATGTTCCGCGTCGTGGCGCCCTGCCGCGCCGCATTATTGCCTGCGGCGCGGCGAGCTCGCGCAAGGCTGAGCCCACGGCATAACGATGGCAAGCCCCGGAGCGCGAGGGTGTGCCGCCTTCCCTTGGGCTTGCCCGTTCACCTACTTTGCTTTCCCGCCAATCCCGTCCATACACCGCCCATGACTCAATCCCCCTCCCCGACCGAGCACGCCGGCACCGAGCCCCGGCGCATCTCCATCATTGGCCTGGGCGTGATGGGTGGGCCCATCGCCCGCCATCTGGGCAATGCCGGCCATGCGCTCACCCTGTATAACCGCAGCCCGGGGCGTATCGACAAGTGGCGGGCGCTGCATCCGCAATTCGCCGTTGCCGTCGCCGAAAGCCCGGCTGATGCCGCCCGCGAGGCCGATGTCGTGATCACTTGCGTTGGCAATGATGATGATCTGGCCGATTGCGTGCTGTCGCCCAGGGGCGTGTTCGCCACCCTGCGCGAGGGCGGCGTGTTTATCGATCACACCACGGTTTCAGCCCGCATCGCCCGCCAGATCGCCGTAGAGGCGCGCGACAAGCAGGTGCATTGCGTGGATGCGCCGATGACCGGCGCGCAGGCCGGCGCGGAAGCTGGCACCCTCACCCTGATGTGCGGCGGCCGGGCCGATGCCATTGCCGCGGCCACGCCGATCATGCAGGCCTATTCGCGGCGCATCGTGCATGTGGGCAAGGCGGGCACGGGGCAGGCGACCAAGATGGTCAACCAGATCTGCATCGCCGGGATCATCGGCGGGCTGGCCGAGGCGCTGCGGCTGGCGCAGGCCGAACATCTCGACCTCACCCGCGTGTTCGAGGCGATCAGCGGTGGCGCGGCGCAAAGCTGGCAGATGGACAACCGCTGGCAGACCATGTCCGAGGACAGTTTCGATTTCGGCTTCGCGGTGGACTGGATGCGCAAGGATCTGGGCCTGGCGCTGGAGGAAGGGCGCGGGCTGGGCCTGTCGCTGCCGACAACCGCGCTGATCGATCAGTTCTTTGCCGATGTGCAGGCAATGGGCGCCGGCCGGCAGGATACCAGCGCGCTGGTGCGCCGCCTGCCGCGCAAGGGCTCCAGCTGACGGCGGCCAGCCCCCGCGCGACACGCGCGGTGGCCACGGCTTAGAACGGGCGCTTAGAACTGGCTCCAATCGTCCATGTCCATCGGCGCCAGGGCCAGGTTGCCGACCACTGCCGGCATCGGCGCGGCAGAGGCGGCGGGCGCGGGCCGGGCCACGGCGCGCTCGCCAGAGGCGCCACCCTGCAGGCTGCCGGCCTGAGCGCCGGCCTTGCCGCGCAGCCGCACGAAAGGCGTGGGGCCCACATCGCTCTTCCCGGCCGGCGCACGACGATCCCGCAAGCCAGGCTCAACACCGGTGTGGAAGCGGCCGACCATCTCCGTCAGCATCTTCGATTCATCGGCCAGGCTGCGCGATGCGGCGGTCGATTCCTCGACCATGGCGGCATTCTGCTGGGTCACGCGGTCCATCTCGCTCATCGCGGCGCTGACATGGCTGAGCGTGCCGGCCTGCTTTTCGGCGCTGGCGGCAATGTCGGCCACGCGCTCGCTGATGTCGCCCACCTGCGCCACGATGTGCCGCAACAGCTTGCCGGTTTCATCGACCAGCAACACGCCCGATCCGACCTGATCGGTACTGGCGGTGATCAGGGTCTTGATGTTCTTGGCCGCCTCGGCACTGCGCTGGGCCAGCGCCCGCACCTCGTTGGCGACCACGGCGAAGCCCTTGCCCGCATCGCCGGCCCGCGCCGCCTCCACCCCGGCGTTCAGGGCCAGCAGGTTGGTCAGGAAGGCGATGCCGTCGATCACCCCGATGATGCTGCCGATCTCGTGGGCCGAGCGTTCGATCGCGGCCATGGCTTCGGTGGCGCGCTGCACCACCACGCCGCCATCGTGGGCCTCGCGGTGGGTGCTGGTGATCGACTGCTGCACCGAGACCGCATTGGTCGCGGTTTGCTGCACGATCGTGGCCACCTCGTTCAGGGCCGCCGAGGTTTCTTCCACGCCCGCCGCCTGCTGCTGGTTGCGGTTGGCCAAATCATCGGACGCGGCGCGAATTTCCGAGGCGCCTGTCGCGACAAGACGCGCGGTTTCCGCCACCCGGTTCAGCACGTCGGCCAGTTGGGCCACGGTGCTGTTGAAGGTGGCGCGCAGGTTTTCATAGGCTGGGGCAAAGCTGGTATCGATGCGGTGGGAAAGATCGCCCTTGGCCAGGGCAATCAGCCCATCGCCCAGAGAGCTGACAACCTGCTGGGCCTGCTGCTCCGCTGCGGCATTGGCTTTGCCCGTATCCCGCAGCATTTTCAGCACCCAGCCAATCAGGCCCAGCACGATGAGCGCCGTTATCGCCAGCAGCCAGCTGGTCCACACCATCGTAGAAGCATTGACGCCGCCGATCTCGGTGAGTTGCTGCTGGGATGTGGTAACCAGCGCATCGATCTGACGGCGATGGTTGGCATAAATATCGGTCAGGTGGGCATAGCTGGCCTGCATGGCCGCACGGTCGCCCGCCTTGGCCGCGGGCAGGAACCGGCCGTCCACCTCCTGCCAGAACTGCTGCGCCGATTGCTGCGCCTGCCCGGCGAATTGTTGCTTGATGGCGGGGTCCAGGTCGGAAGCGCGCCAGCGCTGCTCCTCGTCCAGATAATCCTTTTCCAGCCTGGCAAGGCGATCGCGATGTTCGGCAAAGGCGCCCGGCTTGTCGAGCAACAGCGTGACCTCCAGATAGGGCTCGATCACATATTCCGGCGGCGGCAGGATATCGGCGACAAAGTCGCTGACATTCCGGCTTTTCACATCGAGCGGCCCCAAAATGCGCACCCGGTTGAAGTTGTATGCCGCCGCCACAAAGGACAGCAGCACGACGACGACAATCGCCAAACTGCCGACCTTGATCTTCTGCTCATTGTTCATGCTGGGACCCGCCGGTTAGCCGTAGCCGAGGGCCCTGTGCCGCCCGCGCCTGTTCAGCATCCGGCTATAGCGGGGAGCGGAGGCCAGGCGGTTGCGGCGCGGCTAGGGGCATCCCCCTAGCGGACTGGTCAGGCAATTGCTTCGTGGCCTCAGCCCTCGGCGCCCGGCTGGTCCGCCGTGGCATTGGCCGCAGCCGGCGCCGGCGCCGCCGCCTTCGCCTCGCGTCGCTCGCCCAGCCACATTACCAGCAGCGAACCCTCGTAGAGCACCCACATCGGCACCGCGAGCATGAATTGCGAGGCGACATCGGGCGGCGTGAGCACGGCGGCAAGGGCCGTGATCCCGACGATGACATAGCGCCGGGCGCCGGCCATCTGCGCCCGGCTGACAATCCCCGCCCGGTTCAGCAACAGCATCAGCACCGGCAGCAGGAACGACAGGCCAAAGGCGAAGATGAACTGCATCACCAGGCTCAGATAGTCGCCGGTGCTGGGCAGCGCCTCCAGCTTCAGCCCGCCGCGCTCCCCCTCGAACCCCAGCAGCCAGCGGAAGGCGTTGGGCATCACCACGTAATAGGCAAAAGCCGCGCCGCCGGTGAACAGTAGCGGGGTGGCGATGAGGAAAGGCAGGAACGCCCGCTTCTCCTTCGCATAAAGCCCCGGGGCGACAAAGGCCCACAACTGGTTGGCGATGACCGGGAAGCTGATGAGGAAAGCGGCGAACAGCGCCACCTTCAGGTCGACGAAAAACGCCTCGTACAGCTTGGTATAGACCAGTCGCCCCTCGCCATGGGGAAAGGCATTGGCCAGCGGACGCACCAGAAAGCCGAAAATGCCATCGACGAAATAGAGGCAGCCGCAAAAGGCGACAAACAGCGCCAGAATGCAGCGCATCAGCCGGGCGCGCAGCTCCAGCAAATGGTCGAGCAGGGGCACCTGCGTCTCGTCGATATCCGGGATTTCAAAGGCCATGGCAGGTTGGATGCCTCAGGGCGCGGGCGGGCTGGCGGCGGCGGCCTGCGCTGGCTCCACCGGCGATTTGGCGGGAGTGTGCGGGGCTTGGGTTTCGGGCGCCGGGGTTTCCGGCGCCGGGGTCACGCTCTCGGCATGGGGCACGCCTTCGGGCGCGGGCGGCGCCAGCGGCTGCGCGGGGCCCACGCCCACGGCGGGGTTGGCGCGCATGATCGCCTCGTTCTGCTCGCGCCACTTCTTTTCCATTTCCTCCAGCTCGGCCTCGCGGATCATGTTCTCGACGCCGGCGCGGAAGTGGTTGGAAACACGCCGCGCCTTGCCGGCCCAGCGCCCGGCGGCCCGCAGCGCGCGCGGCAGATCCTTCGGCCCGATCACCACCACAGCGACGAGGATGATGGCCATGATTTTTTCGAGGTCTAGATCGAACATGAGGCGCTACCTGCCGGGCCAGAGGATTTCAGCGGGTAGACGATACCACCAGAACCCTCCAGTTTTTTGTGGTCGCATCGTTTTAGGCGAACACCGGTACCCACTTTTTTGCACGATGCTCATTTGGTGGGTCGCATCGTTTGAGGCAAAAAACCGGTACCCACTTTTTTGCACGATGCTCATTTGGTGGGTCGCATCGTTTGAAGCAAAAAACCGGTGCCCACTTTTTTGCACGATGCTCCGGCTCAGCCCTGCCCGGTCGGCGTGGTCTCGCCGGGGGCGGGGGCGGGCTGTGCCACGGGCGGGGCGGCAGGCTCTGGCGCGGGCGGGGCAGCGGCGATTTGCGAAGGGGGAGGAGTGACCGGACGGTTGGTCGTCTCGTCGGCCATACCTTCCTTGAAGCTTTTGATACCCTTGCCAAAATCGCCCATCAGATCGGAAACCCGACCCCGGCCGAACAACACCAGCACCACCAGCGCGAGCACGATCAGGTGGGGAAGTGACAGACCCATCATGTAGCAAACTCCGAAATAACCGGGACGAGGGGCACGCTGGGGCGCGTGGCGGTCCCGCAACGCGGCCTATCTAGGCGCTTTCCTCGTCCGGCGCCAGAGTGTCTGGCGCGGTATCGTCATCCCCTTCGCCAGAGCCCGCCCCGGAACCGCTCATCGCCGCCTCCAGCGCATCGTCCACCGGATCGAGCAGGCCGGCGGCCTTCAACTCGTCCAGCCCCGGCAGATCGCGGCGCGAGGGCAGGCCAAAATGGACGAGAAACTCGGGCGTTGTCGCATAGATCACCGGACGCCCCGGCACCTCGCGCCGCCCGGCGATGCGCACCCAGCCAGCCTCCAGCAGGATGTCGAGCGTGCCCTTGGCGGTCTGCACCCCGCGGATCGCCTCGATCTCGGCGCGGCTGACCGGTTCGTGATAGGCGAGGATGGCGAGGCATTCGGTTGCGGCGCGGCTCAGGCGGCGCGGCTCCTCGTGGTCCCGGCGCAGCAGATGGGCGAGATCGGGCGCGGTCTGGAACAGCCAGCGCTGCCCCCGCTCCACCAGATGCACCCCGCGCGGGGTATAATGCGCGGCCAGCTCCGCCAGCGCGGCGCGGATGGCGGGCGGCGGCGCCGCCCCCAGATGGGCAGAGATCGCCTCCACGGTCATCGGCTCGGTGGCGGCAAACAGGGCGGCCTCCACGGCGCGAGCCAGATCGTCGGGCACACCCGCAAAGGGCGCGGGCTCCGCTTCCCCGCTCATGCCACCTGATCCCGCTCTGGCCGGGCCGCGTCCAGACGGCGCAGGCGCAGCGGGCCAAAGGTGCTTTCCTGCGCCAGCTCGGCCTTGCCCATGCGCGCCAGTTCCAGCGCGGCGACAAAGCTGGAGGCCAGCGCCGACCGCCGCAGCCGCGGGTCCTGCCAGGCATCCCCGGACTCGGGCGGCAGAAACTCGCGCAGCTCCATCCAGTCCAGCGCCAGGCCCAGCATCGCCGAGACGCGGGCCAGCGCCGAATCCAGCGTCATCACCATGCGGTCGCGCACCATATGCACCACCGGCTGCGTGCGCAGCTTCACCCGCCCATAGGCCGACAGCAGCGCATACATGTCGCATTGCCAGCGGTGCTTTTTGTCCACCCTCAGCCCCTCTGGCGCGCCGTGCCGGAACACGTCGCGCCCCAGCCGGTCGCGCGCGAGCAGCCGCGCCGCCGCCTCGCGCATGGCCGAAAGCCGCGCCAGCCGCAGTTGCAGCCGCATCGCCAGCTCCTCGGGGTCGGGGTCGGGCTGCTCCTCGCGCGGCAGCAGCAGCGCGGATTTCAGATAGGCCAGCCAGGCCGCCATCACCAGATAATCGGCCGCCAGCTCCAGCCGCAGCGCCTCGGCACGGGCAATATAGGCGAGGTATTGATCGACGAGATCGAGGATGGGGATGCGCCGCAGATCCACCTTCTGGCGGCGGGCCAGATCGAGCAGCAGGTCGAGCGGACCCTCCCAGCCATCCAGCTCCAGATAGAGCGCGGTGTCGGGCGTGGGGGCGGATGCCGGGCCCTGCCAGGCCTCGCCCGCCGTCCCTTCGGCCGCGGCCTCGCTCATGCCCCGGCCTCCGCCGCCGGCACCAGCGCCAGCAAGGCATCGCGCCGGGCCACCAGTTCGGCATGGCGCGCAGGGTCGGGCGCGGCGGGCACGGCGGTGGCGACCAGAGCCCGATCGAGCCGCAGCGCCGCCTGTGGCGTTATTTCGGGGCAGGCCTCGGTAATGCCCACCATATCATCCATCCGCGCCCAGCAATTCAGCACGATGTCGCACCCCGCCGAAAGCGACGCCACCGCCCGCTCGGGGATGGTGCCGCTGAGGGCCTGCATGTCGATATCGTCGGTGAGCAGCAGTCCGTCGAAACCAATGCGGCGACGGATGATCTGTTCGATGATGAACGGCGAAAGCGTGGCGGGGAGCGCCTCGTCCCACACCGGAAAGCGGATGTGGCCGGTCATGCCGATCAGCGGGCGGCCATGGTTATTCGGGCCGGTGGGGGCCCGCATCAGGCGGGAAAAGGCGGCGATATCGGCCTCCAGCTCGGCCTCGCTGGCATGAACGGTGGGCAGTTCCTTGTGGCTGTCAGCACCGGCCCGCCCATGGCCGGGCATATGCTTGATGACGCCGGCAACGCCTGCCGCCGCCAGCCCTTTCAGCACCGCGCGGGACAGCGCCGCCACGCCCAGCGGCTCGTCGCCCAGCGCGCGGTCGCCAATCACGTCATGCGCGCCGGGCAGGCGCACATCGGCGCAGGGCCAGCAATCGACGCTGATGCCCGCCTCGGCCAGGTCCAGCCCCAGCGCCTCGGCATTGGCGCGGGCGGCGGCGATGGCACTGGCCGGCGCGATGCGCCACAGCCGGGCAAAGGGTTCCCCCGCCGGATAGGCCGGCCACGCCGGCGGTCGCATCCGCGCCACGCGCCCCCCTTCCTGATCGATGGTAATCAGCAAGCGATCCCTCCCGTGCAGTGATCGCAAATCGTCGGTCAGGGCGCGCAATTGCGCGCGGCTGGCCACGTTGCGGCCGAACAGAATATAGCCCGCCGGATCCGCGTCGCGGAAGAAGGCGCGCTCGTTCGCGGTCAGTTCGGTCGCGGAAAGGCCAAATATCGCCGGTATCATGGGCCTTCGTCGCAAGATTGGCGGGCTGGCGCAAGCTATGCCGGCGCGGGGCCTGTGCAAAATCGGCGATCGGAGGGAGAGATAGCCTTGGAGGCGTTACGCCCCGAATCCCCCATTACTGTCTTCGTCGCATCGGGATCTCCACGAGGTGGCCTGCCGCGAAGCGGTTAGCAACCCGCGGCGCGGCGACCCCGCGCTAGGCCGGACCCCAAGCGCGACAACGACAGGGAAGGCGTGCAGAGAGCTAGCCCTGCTCTTAACCCCTTGGTCGTTTGCCACGAAACCGAAGCCACCGCCCGTGCCTCAGCGCTTGACCTGACAGGACACCCCCTCGGCACGCAGCCGGTCGCACAGGGCGTTGCCGCCATCGGCGCCGGTCAACACCTGCAGGCGCCACACCGTGCCGATATCCGCCTGCCCCTGCAGAATGCGATGGTGCTGCTGCCCCAGGAACGGGTGCTGGCCGACCAGCCGGCTCCAGCCCGCCTCGGCCAGATCCTTCGACGAAAACGCGCCGACCTGCACCACACCGCCCGCTGGCGCCGCATCCGCAGCACCGGGGCTCGCCGCCACGGGGGCAGCCGCGCCGGCGCTTTTGCCATCGCCGCCATTTGCCGCAGCCGCGCCACCGGCCGCCGCGCCGGCCACCGCACTATCGTCACCATCGGCCAGTTGCGCCTGGCGGTTCTGGCCCTGGCTCACGACATAGCTGGTGTCGCCGGTGCCCTGAAACGTCCTGCCGCCCGGGTTGGCCGGGGCTTCCTTGTACTGCGCCGCGGGCGGTGTCACCGTGCTGCCATCGGGCGCAGGCGCGTTCAACGCATGGTGGTGGGTCATCCACCAGATGCCGCCGACCACCGCGCCCACCAACACCAGGGCGCCCAGCCCGGCGGCAATCACCCGCCCCGGCGAGACCCTCTCGTAATATTCGTCTTCCTCGCCCTCCAGCCACGGCAGGCGGTCACCCTCGTCAAGGCCAAGGCGCTCCTGCTCGCCAGAGGGCAGGTGTGCGGGGGCGTGGGGCTGGTCCGGTCCGGAAAGGTCCTCTTCCCAGCCACGCAACGGCGCGCCGGCGGCGTGGCCGCCCGCTGCGGGGCCTTCGGCACCATGGCCGAATGCGTCGCCGCCCGGTTCCCGATCGTCACCCCAGCCGCCCATGCCTACATCTCCTCGACCGCCTCCACACCCAGCAGGCTGAGACCATTCTTCACAATCTGCCCGATTTGCGCGGCGAGGAAAAGCCTCGCGCCGGTCAGCCGGGCATCCTGTGCCACAATGAAGCGCTTATCGGGCCGATCGTTGCCCACATTCCAATAGGCATGGAACGCGGCGGCCAGCTCGCCCAGGAAGAAGGCGATGCGGTGCGGCTCGCGCGCCACGGCGGCAGCCTCCACCAGCCGGGGGAATTGCGCGGCGTGGCGCACCAGCGCCAGTTCCTCCTCGCCCAGCAGATCGAGACCGGCGGGGTTGGGCGCAAAGCCCTCTGCCGCACCCTTGCGCAGGGTGGAACAGATCCGCGCATGGGCATATTGCACATAGAACACGGGATTGTCCTTGCTGGCTTCCACCACCTTGGCGAAGTCGAAGTCCATCTGCGCCTCGGGCTTGCGGGTGAGCATGGTGAAGCGCACCACCGGCTTGCCCACTTCCTCGACCACCTCGCGCAGCGTGACGAAATTGCCGGAGCGCTTGGACATCTTCACCGGCTCGCCATTGCGCAGCAGGGCGACCATCTGGACGAGCTTCACCTCGAAGGGTGTTTCCCGTCCCTTAGCCCCGGTTAACGCAGCAACAGCGGCCTTGATGCGCTTGACCGTGCCCGCATGGTCCGCCCCCCAGATATCCACCAGCGCGTCGGCGGATTGGGCCTTCTGGAAGTGATAGGCGAGGTCGGCGCCGAAATAGGTCCAGCTGCCGTCGCTCTTCTTGATCGGCCGATCCTGATCGTCGCCAAACTTGGTGGAGCGGAACAGCGGCAGTTCCACCGGCTCCCAATCGTCGAGCAACTTGCCCTTGGGGGCCTCCAGCTCGCCATCATAGACGAGGTCATGCGCGCGCAGCCATGCCTCTGCCTCATCCGGCTTGCCGCTGGCCTGCAGTTCGGCCTCTGACGAGAACACGTCGTGCTTGATGCCCAGCAGGGCGAGATCGTCGCGGATCATCACCATCATTGCCGCAACGGCGCGGGTGCGGAAGAGGGCGAGCCAATCGGCCTCGGGGGCCTGAACGAATTTATCGCCAAACTCCACCGCCAGCGCCTGCCCCACCGGCACCAGATAATCGCCCGGATAGAGCCCCTCGGGGATCTCGCCGACGGCCTCGCCTAAAGCCTCGCGATAGCGGACATGCGCCGAGCGCGCGAGCACCTGCACCTGCGCGCCGGCGTCGTTCACGTAATACTCGCGGATGACCCGGTGCCCGGCATATTCCAGCAACGTGGCCAGCGCATCGCCCACCACCGCGCCGCGGCAATGGCCCATGTGCATCGGCCCGGTGGGGTTGGCGGAGACATATTCCACATTCACCGTGGTGCCGCCACCGAGCGTGGAGCGGCCATAATCCGCCCCCAGCGTGGCGATGGCCGCCAGTTCGGTCAGCCATGCGGTGCGCGACAGGGTGAGGTTGATGAAGCCCGGCCCGGCGATGCTGGCGCTCTCCACCAGCGGCAGCTTGGCCAGTTCCGCCACCAGTGCCTCGGCCAGCGCGCGGGGATTGGTGCCAGCCGGCTTGGCCAGCACCATCGCCGCATTGGTGGCCAGATCGCCATGTGAAGGATCGCGCGGCGGCTCCACCGCCACGGCAGAGCGCGACAGGCCGGCGGGCAGGGTTCCAGCAGCCTCCAGCGCATCGAGCGCGGTGGCGATATGGCCGACAAAGGCGGCGTGAAGCGTTTGATCGTGTGACATAGCCCGCGCGGTTAGCCAGTTTAGCGCCGATGCGCCAGTGCGATGGCAGGTATGGGCGTTGGCCAGCATTGAAAGAGGGAGATTAGGTTTCACCCCTTCCCTGTCGTCGTGGCGCCAAGGGTTCGGCGTCGCGCGAGGTTGCAGCCCCGCAGGCTTTCAAAGCCGCTTCGCGGCAATGCGCCCACGTCGAGAGGCCAGAGCGACGAAGACAGTCATGGGGTTTGGGGCCTAAGGCCCCAAGATTACCCTTTTCCCCTTCACCCTCACCGGGTGGCGTTATACGCCAGTTGCGCGTCATCCAGCTGGAAGCCGACCAGCAGCTCGAAGCTGGCGCGGCCCACGGCCTCCTGCACATCGGGATCGGCCAGCGGATCGACGGCGGCATCGGCCTCGCCGGCGTGGCGCTTGCGGGTGATGCGGTCGTGCACGCTGCGGGCCAGGGTCGCCTCGGCCTTGTCGACCAGCGCGCCACCCTTGCCCATGGCCTCGGCGCGGGCCTGGCCATCGGCGAAATGGATGGTCACCGTCCCCACGCGCTTGGTCACCACGGCCGAGCCGCCGCGCAGCACGGTGACGAAATAGGGCAGAACCAGATCGCGTTCGCCCCGCGCATCGGCGCGCCGGGCCTGAACCCTGAAGGTGACGTCCGATTTCACCTTGGCCGACTTCGAATCGCAGGTGCTGCGCACGTCGGTCATCGAGGCGACGACATCCACCTGCCGCGAATCGCGCGAGTCAGGGTCGTTGAACAGGGTGATATCGCCGGTGTAATCGGGGATTCCCACCGCCGGGCACGGGCTGCGCACCGCGCTGATGCCCACGCCATCCTCGACAACCAGTTCGCCGCTGGAGTGGCAGCCGGCCAACGCAAGGCTGGCCGTGAGGGCAATGGCCTTGAGAACCCGTGAAAAACGACCTGTCATGCGTGGCATCCCGATAATCCGTATCGCCTGCCCTAGCGGGCGGCGTTTCAAAACGCTAGAGGCGGCTTTATGAACATCGCCCGAACTGCTGCCCCGCCCCGCACCAGCACCGCATCCTCCACCTCCGGCCTGCCGCCGCTGCGCTTGCTCATTGCCGCGCCGCGCGGATTTTGCGCCGGCGTCGACCGCGCGATCGAGATCGTCGAGCGGGCGATCCACCGCTATGGCGCGCCGGTCTATGTGCGGCACGAAATCGTCCACAACCGATTCGTCGTGGATGGGCTGAAGGCCAAGGGCGCCATTTTCGTCGAGGAGCTGGACGAAGTGCCCGATGGCGCGCCAGTCATCTTCTCGGCGCATGGCGTGCCCAAATCCGTGCCGGCCGCCGCCGACGCGCGCGGGCTGGACTGGCTGGATGCCACCTGCCCGCTGGTCTCCAAGGTTCACCGCCAGGCAGAGCGCCATGTCGTCGCCGGCCGCCACATCCTGTTCATCGGCCACGCCGGCCACCCGGAGGTGATCGGCACGTTCGGCCAGGTGCCCGATGGCGCGATGACGCTGGTGGAAACGCTGGATGATGTCACGGCCCTGCCCTTCACCGATGGCGGCGCGCTGGGCTTCCTCACGCAAACGACGCTGTCGGTGGACGATACCGCCGCCATCGTCACCGCGCTGCGCGCCCGCTATCCCGACATCTCCGGCCCGCGCGCCGAGGATATCTGCTATGCCACCTCCAACCGGCAGGTGGCGGTGAAGGCCATTGCCCCCGATTGCGAGTTGCTATTCGTGATGGGCGCGCCCAATTCGTCCAACTCGCAGCGGCTGGTCGAAGTGGCCGAGCGCTGCGGCGCCCGCGCCATGCTGGTGCAGCGCGCCAGCGAGATCGACCCCGCCTGGCTCGATGGCGTCACCACGCTCGGCCTCACCGCTGGCGCCTCCGCCCCCGAGGCGCTGGTGCGCGAGGTGATCGACTTCCTCGCCACCTTCCGCACCGTCAGCGAGGAAACCATCGTCACCACCGAGGAAAAGATGGTGTTCAAGCTGCCGCGCCAGCTGGCCGACTAGGACCGGGCGGGGGCCATGGCAGTCTATACCCAGCTTGGCGCGGAGGCGCTGGCCGGCCTGATCGGGCATTTCGACGTGGGCGCACTGGTTTCGGCCAAGGGCATCGCCGAGGGCGTCTCCAACAGCAACTGGCTGATCGAGACCAGCGGGGCCGGCTGCGCCGCGCAGGAAGGCGGCCATTGCCGCTTCATCCTCACCGTCTACGAGGCGCGCACCGAAGTGGCGGACCTGCCCTTCTTCCTCGGCTTGCTCGACCATCTGGCGGCCAGGGGCTGCCCGGTGCCGCGCACCATTCACGACCGCGCGGGCGCGGCCAGCCGCATGGTGGCCGGCGCGGATGGCATCGGCAAGCCGGCGGCGCTCATCGAATTCCTGCCGGGCGTCTCGGTCAGCGAGCCCACGCCGGCGCAAGCCCGCGCCGTGGGCGAGGCGCTGGCGCAGGTGCATCTGGCGGCGGCCGATTTTGGCGGCACCCGCGCCAATGGCCTGGGCCTTGCCCAATGGGGCGAGCTGCTGCGCGCCTGCGGACCGGAGGGACTGGCGGCTATCCACCCCGAACTCGCCACATTGGTGGATCGCGAACTGGCCGTGCTGGAACGCCGCTGGCCCACCGATCTGCCGCGCGGGGTGGTGCATGCCGATCTGTTTCCCGACAATGTGCTGATGCTCGGCGATGCGGTCTCCGGCCTCATCGATTTCTACTTCGCCTGCACCGACATCCTTACTTACGATGTGGCCGTAACCCACGCGGCGTGGTGCTTCTCGTCGGACGGCCGCCGGTTCGACGCGCGGGCCTCGGCGGCGCTGCTGGCAGGCTATGACAGTGTGCGCCCGCTGGGCGAGGCCGAACGCGCCGCCCTGCCCCTGCTGGCGCGCGGCGCCGCCATGCGCTTCCTTGCCACCCGCGCCTATGATTGGCTGAACACGCCCGCCGATGCCCTCGTCACCCGCAAGGACCCGATGGCCTTTGCCCGCCGGCTGGAATTCTATGCCAAGGCGGAAAACGCCGACATCTTCGCGTCATGAGCGAAACCCCGCTCAAACAGGTCGATATCTTCACCGACGGCGCCTGCAAGGGCAACCCCGGCCCCGGCGGCTGGGCCGCGCTGCTGCGCATGGGCAGCTATGAAAAGGAACTGGTGGGCGGCGAGGCGGAGACGACCAACAACCGCATGGAACTCACCGCCGTGATCCGCGCCCTCGCCGCGCTGAACCAGCCCTGCGCCGTTACACTGCAAACCGACAGCCGTTATGTCATCGACGGCATCACCAAATGGATCCACGGCTGGATGAAAAAGGGCTGGGTCAACGCCAAAAAGGAACCCGTGGCCAACGAGGACCTGTGGCGCGACCTGCTGATCGTCTCGCGCCCGCACAAGATCAACTGGACCTGGGTGAAGGGCCACTCCGGCAGCGTGGAGAACGAGCGCGTGGATACGCTGGCCAGTGATGAAGCGGTTAAGGCCGGAAGGAAGCGGTAGGATTAAGGGGTAGGTGCGAGGGAATCGTCCCTCGCGCTCCCAATACTGTCGGCGTTGCGTGCCGCTCGCCCTTGGCGCAAGGCCGCTTATAGGCGCTGCGCGGCCGGGCGCACGGTGGCAGGAGTGGCGCTAAGGTCGACAGTAATGGGAGCGCGAGGGGGTAACCCCCTCGCATCTTACTCTTCCCTCTTCCCCCCTCACCCCTACTTCCCGAAAAACCGCCCCGGCGCGAACCGCCCCGGATCCACCGCCCCACCCGTTTCGCCCAGCAGCAGCCCGGCGGCCAGCGCGGCACCGGCGGGGGCGGTCTGGATGCCGAAGCCGCCCTGCCCCGTGCACCAGAAGAAGCCGGCCACGCGGGGGTCGAAGCCATAGACCGGCAGGCGATCGGGCGCGAAGCTGCGCAGGCCCGCCCAGCGGTGCTCCACCGCCTCGATCCGCCAGTCCACCACTTGCCCCAGCCGATCCAGCGCGCGGGCCACGTCCAGCTCCTCGGGCGCGGCGTCGCAGGGCGGGCTGGGGGTTTCGTCGTGGGGCGAGAGCCACAGGCGCCCGCTCTCGGGCTTGAAATAGAAGCGCTCGCCCAGATCCAGCACCAGCGGCAGGCTGGGCGCGGGCACCGGCTCCGCGCGCAACTGCGCCACGGTGCGGCGATAGGGGCGGATGCCCAGCGGCGCGGCCCCAGCCAGCGCCGCCACCCCATCCGCCCAGGCCCCGGCGGCGTTCACCAGCGTGGCTGCGGATAGCTGGCGACCATCGGCGAGGGTGAGGCGCCAGTGACCGCTTTCCCGTTCGGCCCCCGCCAGCCGGGCCGTGGTGAGCAACTCGGCGCCACCCTGCCGGGCAGTCGCCAGATAGTGCTGATGCAGCGCGGCCACATCGATGTCGCAGCAATCGGGTTCCAGCGCGCCCGCCACCCAACCGTCGCGCAGGCCGGGAATGCGCGCGGCGATGGCGGCGCGGTCCAGCCGCTCCACCCTCACCCCCAGCGCCGCGAAGCGCGCGGCAAAGCCGTCCAGCGCCACCTCGGCCCCCTCGCGCGCGATGGTGAGCGCCCCGCGCGGGCGCAGCACCCCCAGCGCATGCAGCGGCGGCCCCGAGGCGGTCGTCAGCGGCTGAACCAGCGGCCCGCCATAGCTCTCCGTCCAGAAGGCGGCGGAGCGGCCCGTGGCGTGATAGCCGGGGTGCGCTTCCGCCTCCAGCAGCAGCACGCGCGGGGGCGATGGCGCGGCGGCCAGCGCGGCGGCCAGCGAGGCGCCGGCCATGCCCGCGCCGATGATGGCGATGTCGGCCGGTCGGTTCATCGCCGGCGGCCCTTCGCGCCGGCGGGTCGCGCGGGGCAACCATGTCGCGCCAACACCGCGTTAAATTTTGCTCGACGCATAGGGTTAATTCCAGGCTCCCCGCCAATGCGGGCAAATACCCTTAATGCCTCGCTTACCAAATGACAGAGCATCCCCGGTAGAGAAACGCCGGATACCCGTCCGCCACACACAGTCGGCCCAAACCTGTTCAGGATGTCTCATGCACGGCGCTTCCTCGTCTCACAGCCTGATTTCCTATGGCCTACTGGGCGCCTTGGCAATCGCGCTGCTGGTGGCGGGGCTGGGCGATCTGGCGCACCGGCGCATCGGCAACCGGCTGACCGGCAGCATCGCGCTGGCCGCGCCGCTGTTCTGGTGGGCCGGCGGCCTGTCGCTGGCGGCAGCGGGCTGGCAGGTGGCGCTGGCAGCGGCCTGCCTGATGCTGGGAGCCACGCTGTTTGCCAGCGGAACAATGGGCGGCGGCGATGTCAAGCTGCTGACCGCGCTGGCCTTGTGGATCCCGCCCTTGTGGTTCGCCCAGTTGCTGGTGGTAATGGCACTGGCCGGGGGCCTGCTGGCGCTGGCGTGGCTGGCGCATCGCGCGGCGCGACGTTCGCAACCGGCTCGCGGGGCCGTAGCAGCGCGCCATGGCGCCACCGGTGAGGCCGCCACCGACGAGACCGCCACTGATGAGGCCCGGGCCTCCGACTCAATCCCCTATGGCATCGCCATCGCCGCGGGCGGGCTGTGGGTGCTGGCGCGCGATTACCTGCCGCTGGCCGGGGCCAATCTGTCCCTCATGATCGGGAGCTAGCCGCAATGAACCGCAAAAAACTGGGGCTGATGCTGGGCGCGGCGGCCATTGCCGTGTGCAACGCGCTAATCGCCCACAGCCTGCTATCGGGTCAGCCGACCCCTTCGGCACAGGCGCTGGAGATGGCACGCCACGGCCCACGCGTGCTGGTGGCCCGGCGCGACCTGCCGGTGGGCACGATCATCACCCCCGACGCGCTGAATTTCATAGACTGGCCCAAGCAACTGATGAACCCCGACGACCAGACCGGCGCCGCCTATTTCCTCGACAGCACAACCAGTGCCGCCAAGCTGGCCGGCACCGTGGTGCGCACGGAAATCGTTGCCGGGCAACCCATCACCCGTGGCGCGTTGGTGGCACCGGGCGACCGGGGCTTTCTGGCCGCCGCGCTGGGGCCGGGCATGCGCGCCGTCACCATTTCCGTCACCGAACGCAGCGGCGTGGGCGGCTTTGTCTTCCCCGGCGACCGGGTGGACCTGATGCTGACCCAGACCATGCACGGCGAGGATGCGGGCGGCGCGATGAATGGTGGGGGCCAGCCCTTCGCCGTCACGGAAACCATCCTGCGCGACCTGCGCGTGCTGGCGACCGACCAATCCGTGGGCGCCGATCTCGTCGGCGGGCATGTGGCGGCGCATGCCTCGCACACGGTGACGCTGGAGGTGAGCCCGCGCAATGCCGAGAAAATCGAGGTGGCGCAAAGCGTCGGCGCCCTCAGCCTGACCCTGCGCGCCCTGACCGACACGGCCGCCGGCGCCAACCCGGATGCCGCCATCGCCTCGGGCTCCCTGTCCATTCCCGCCAATGCCAGCCATCAGGACGAGGAGCGGCTGATCGCGCAGAATGCCGCAAATGCGGATTCGCCATCCGGCGGCGACAGCTTCGTCACCGGCGGGGATGTTTCGCGTTTTCTGCGCCGCTCGCTGCCCCGGCTGGCGGCGGGCCCACTGGCAGAGGGCGGCCGTGTATCCGGCATTTCCGGTCCGATGCGCAGCCCTTCCGCGGCGATGGACTCCGCCGCAGCGCCTGCCGCCCAGGCCTATCCCTCTCGCGGTGGCGCGGTGGTAACGGTGAGCCGGGGCAAGGACGTCACGCCGGTCAGCGTGGGAGGGCAGTGAGATGCGCCTTCCCGCCGCCCTCATTCCCGGAAAGCTCGTCCCGATGACATTTCACCCGTTTGACGCAACCATCGGCCCCCGCGCCGCCGGCATTGTGGCGCTGGCCTTTGGCGCCGTGCTGGTTTCGGCCAGCGCCGTTCTGGGGCGCGAGGCGCGCGCGCTGCCCACTTTGGCGCCGCTGCATGCCGCCCCGCCCGCATTGGCCAAAGGCGCGCCCGCGCGCGGCGACACACCGCCCGCCGCCCTGAACCACGAACCGGGGCCCCGCGAACCTGAGGCGCGCGAACCGGGGGGCCGCGAACTCCCCGCTCCCATGGCCGATATCGCCCTGTCGCTGGGCCATGGGCGGCTGATCACCCTGGCCGAGCCGATGAAGGACGTGTTCGTCGCCGACGACAAGGTGGCGGATGTTCAGGTAAAGTCCGCCCATCAGCTCTATGTGTTCGGCAAGGCCGACGGCACCACCACCATCTATGCCAGCGGCGCGGGCGGCCGCACCATCTGGTGCGCGAACCTGCGGGTAGGCGCCAATATCGACAGCGTGGACCACATGCTGGCGCTGGCCATGCCGGATGCGCGTATCACCGTCACCACCCTGGGCACCAACACCGTGCTGCTCACCGGCGCCGTCGCCAACCCCGAGGATGCCGCCGAAGCCGCCCGGCTGACGCAGGCCTTCATGGGCAAGGAGGCCAATGTCATCACCCGGCTGCGCGCGGCCACCCCGCTTCAGGTGAACCTGCAGGTCTGCATCGCCGAGGTTTCGCGCACGCTGATGCGCAAACTGGGCTCGAACATCACCACCCAGGGCGGCAAAAGCGGGCTGATCGGCGTTGCGCACGGGGGCAACCCGGGCACCATCACCAATCCGCTGCCCGGGGGCGTCACCACTGGCGGCAGCACCGTCGGCCTGCCGGTCCTCGATGCCTCGGCCGCCTATGGCCTGCCCACGGGCTCGATCAGCCTGCCGTTCAACCCGGCCACCGGCAAATTCATCGCGCCCGGCACCGCCACGCCGATTTACGCGATGGGCAGCACCCTGGCCAACACCACCGCCATTGGGCTTGCCGGCCATTTTTTCGGGCTGAACGTGCTGAATACGCTGGATGTTGGCGAACAGCTGGGGTTGGTCACCACGCTGGCCCAGCCCAACCTCACCGCCATTTCGGGCGAGACAGCCGAATTTCTGGCCGGCGGCGAGTTTCCCATTCCCACGCCCGGCGGCCTTGGCGCCACCAGCATCGAGTACAAGAAATTCGGTGTCAGCCTGTCCTACACCCCCACCGTGCTGGCCGATGGCCGCATTTCGCTGCGGGTGCGGCCCGAGGTGTCGGAACTTTCCACCAACGGCGCGGTCTCGATCAATGGCTATTCCATCCCTGGCCTCACCGTGCGCCGCACCGAAACCACGGTGGAACTGGGCTCCGGCCAGAGCTTCATGATCGCCGGGCTGATGAGCAATAACGCCAGCCACACCATCGAAAAGCTGCCCGGCGCAGGCGATGTGCCGATCATCGGCGCGCTGTTCCGCTCCACCAGTTTCCAGCAGGGCGAGACGGAACTGGTGATCGTCGTCACCCCCTATCTGGTGCGGCCGGTGGATGATGGCGACATCAGCCTGCCCACTGACGGCTACCAGAGCCCGGATGCCATTCGCGAGATGCTGGGCGACATCGTCAGCAAGCGCAAATCCCCGCCGCGCCCCCGACCGACGGCAACGCCCGCCCGCACGGAAGAAACCCGACGCCTTTCGGCACCGGCCGAGGTGGCCCCCGTCCCGGCGCCCGCCGCCGCCGCAGAGCCCGCGCCCGCGGCCCTGTCGCGACCCTGAGCCCCCAGGAGACCCCCATGCCCGTGATAGCCCCCACACTCCGCCCAGTCACCAGCCGCGCCCTGGCAATCACCCCGGCCCTGTCGCTGGCACTGGCCCTGCCGCTGGCCCTGGCCCTTCCGCTGGCGCTGGGCGGTTGCGGCGGCCTGCCGCGCAACGCCACGCTCTACAGCACGCACCAGCCGGAAGTGTCGCATTCCACCCTCTCGCTGGACCTGCCGGCGACGGCGGAGGGCCTCGCCCCCGCGCAGCAGCAGCAACTGGCCGCATGGTTCACCGCGATGGACCTGCGCTATGGCGACCGCGTCACCGTCGCCGATCCGCTGGACCGGCCCACCACCCATGCCGCCGTGGCCGATGTCGCGTCGGGCTTTGGCATCGCGCAGATCGGCAAGGCCGCCGCGCCGGCGGAAGCCGAAGGTCTGGCGCCCGGCTTCCTGCGCGTCACCCTCACCCGGGCGAGCGCCACCGTGCCCCACTGTCCGGACTGGTCGGCCAATGCCGCCAGCAACCCGCGCGATGGCACCTCCAGCAACTTCGGCTGCGCGATCAATGGCAATCTGGCCGCGATGGTGGCCAACCCCGAGGACCTGCTGCGCGGCGCCCGCACCACCGGCCACACGTCCGCCATGAGCGCAGAGAAGGCGATCGCCGCCTGGCGCCTGTCGCCGCCGACGACCCCCGGCACCGCCAAAGACAGCTCCACCCGGCAATGAGAAGGCAGCGCCCATGAACGCCCCCTGGACATCCGTCGCGGCCGACAGCGGGAACCTCATCCCCGGGCCCAGCGGCCCGTTCACCCTGAACGGCCGCGAGCCGCTCGCCGCCTTTGTCAGCGATCAGGCGTCGCTGGCCTGTGTGCGCGCCTGCCTTGTCGAACTCGGCTGGAACTCGGCAGGGTGTCACATCGGCGCGCCCGATGATGCCGTGCAGGCACTGGCCACCGCCGCCAGCCCGGCCATCCTGATTGTCGATCTTTCCGATTGCACCGTGCCGCTGGAGGAAATTCAGGCGCTGGCGCAGGTGTGCGAACCGGGCACGCAGGTCATCGCCATCGGCCAGACCAACGACGTCCGCCTCTATCGCGCCCTGCTGGGCAGCGGCGTGCACGACTATCTGCTGAAGCCCCTGAGCGAAGGCCAGCTGGCGGAGGTGATTATCGGGGCGCAGGCCGCGCTTACCGCCCCGCGCCCGGTCGAGGCGGTGCAGGCCAGCCAGCACAGTATCGCCGCGGTCATCGGCACGCGCGGCGGTGTCGGCGCCTCCATGCTCGCCACCGCGCTGGCCTGGGTTTCCAGCACCGATCTGGCGCAGGCGACCGCCCTGCTCGATCTCGACATCCAGTTCGGCACCGGCGCCCTCAGCCTCGATCTCGACCCCGGGCGGGGCCTGATCGATGCCATCGAGAATCCCTCGCGCATCGACGGGCTGTTCATGCAGCGCGCGATGATCCAGGCCAGCAACACGCTGTCGGTGCTCGCGGCCGAGGCGCCAATCGCCGCGCCGGCCCCGGTCGAAGCCTCGACCCTGCTGCATCTGGCCGAGGAACTGGGCCATGCCTGTGCCGCCACGGTCATCGATTTTCCGCGCGCCATGTTGCCGACCATGGCCCCCTTCCTCGCCGAGGTGAACACGGTGGTCCTCGCCACGGAACTCACCCTGGCGGGCGCCCGCGACACTATCCGCGTGCTCGACTGGCTGAAGTTCCACGCGCCGCACGCAAGGGTGGTGGTCGTTGCCAACAAGGTGCCCACCGGCCTTTGCGAGATCGGCCCCGGCGATTTCGAGGCCGCGATAGAACGCGGCATTGATTTCATGCTGCCCTTCGAGCCGCGCGTCGCCATTCAGGCCGCCAAGCACGGACAATGCTTTGCCGAGGCCGACCGGGGCGGCAAACTGGGCCAGACGCTGGTGGCCATCGCCTGGGCGGTCTGCGCGCCGGGCGAGGCCGACGGGCAGCCGCCCGCAATGCGAACCGCCACCACCCTGCTGGCCCGGTGGAACCCGCTAAAGCTGATGGACCATCTCATCGACCAATTCCGCAAGGCCGGGCCGGGCCCCACCGCGAAGTCCGGCGGATGATGGCGGGCGTGCTGCTGTTCCTGATCGCCACGGCGGCCCAGTTGGCGCTGCTGTGGCTGGCGATGGCGCATCGTGGGGGGCTGGCCCGCAATGGCCGGCGGCTCCAGAGCTTGCGGCAACGCCACCCCGTCACCGCGCCCAACCGGCAGGAGGCCGCCGGCCGCCGGGCAAGTGCCGGCGGCCCGGCGAAAAACGGCGCCAGCAAGGCCGGACAAAATACCGCACCCACGCGCCCTGCCCTCGCCTTCGCCCCGATGGCCGCTTTCCTCACCGCGCGCCTGCACCGCACCGGCCTCGGCTGGAGCTTGCGGCGCTATCTCCAGATCAGCGCCGCGCTGGGTCTGGGGCTGGCGGGTCTCGTGCTGCTGAAGACCGGCTCGGTCAGCGCCGCGCTGCTGCTGGGCGGCATCGCCGGCGGGTGGCTGCCCTATGCGGTGGTGGGCAACCTCATCACGCGGCGGCGGCGCGCCTTCATCACCAAGCTGCCCGAGGCGATAGAACTGCTCGTCGTCGGCCTGCGCTCCGGCCTGCCGGTCAGCGAGACGCTGGGCCTCGTCACCAACGAGGTGCCGGGGCCGGTGGGTCAGGAATTCAAGCTGGTCACCGAGCGCATGCGCATCGGCCGCAGCATGGAGGACGCCTTCGTGGACAGCGCCGAAAGGCTGGGCCTGCCGGAGTTTAATTTCTTCTGCATCACCCTGGCCATCCATCGCGAAACCGGCGGCAATTTGACGGAAACGCTGGTCAATCTGGCCGATGTGCTCCGCCGCCGCGCGCAGATGACGCTGAAGATCCGGGCGCTCAGTTCTGAATCGCGCACCTCCGCGATAATTTTGGGCGCCCTGCCGTTCATCGTTTTCGGGATCATCTGGGCATCGGATGCCGCCTATCTTACCGGGTTTTTCACCGATCGCCGGTTGATCATCACCGGGCTGGGCGGGCTGGTGTGGATGGCCATTGGCGCGGGCGTGATGGCCCGCATGGTCAGTTTCGACATCTGAGCGCGGGGCCACGACGATGCACAGCCAAACCCCGCCCACCGCAACTGACCCGGCCATGCTGGGCGCGATTTTCGTCGCCCTCGCCTCGCTGGCGGTGCTGGTGGCGATCTATGCGGCGCTCTCGCTGCGCGACCCGATGCGCGAGCGTCTGGGCGCGCTTGGCGAGCGGCGCGACACCGCGAAGGCCGGGGGCCGGGCCTCTGTGGCGCGCAAGACCGGATCGCTGGGCCGCCGCAACCCCACCACAGAGCGCATCCGCGAATTTCTAGGGCAGTTCAAGATGCTGCAGGACAGCCAGCTGGCGGTGGTGCACCAGAAGCTGGCGCAGGCCGGCATCCGCAACCGGGAGTGGGGCGTGGCGGTCATCTTCGCGCGGCTGATGCTGCCCGTGGCGCTGGGGCTGCTGGCCAGCTGGTGGCTCTATGGGTCGAACAGCGCGGCCGAGTGGTCGGCCATGAAACGTTTCTTCGTCTTCGCCGGCATTCTCGTACTCAGCTATCGCCTGCCCGACATCTGGCTGGAAAACCGCGTTTCGAAGCGCACCGCCCTACTGCGCGTCGGCCTGCCCGACGCGCTGGACCTGATGGTGATCTGCGCCGAGGCGGGCCTGACCATCGACGCCGCCTTTGGCCGCATCGCCCGCGAGCTGGAGCCCGCCTATCCGGAACTTTCCAGCGAGTTCGGGCTGACCGCAGTGGAACTGTCCTTCCTCTCCGAGCGGCGCCAGGCCTTCGAAAACCTCGCCTACCGGGTCAATCTGGATTCGATGAAAGGCGTGACCACCACCATGATCCAGACCGAACGCTATGGCACGCCGCTGGCCTCGGCCCTGCGCATCCTCGCCGCCGATTTTCGCAACGAGCGCATGATGCGCGCGGAGGAAACGGCGGCCCGCCTGCCCGCGATCATGACGCTGCCGCTGGTGATGTTCATTCTGCCGGTGCTGTTCGTGGTGATCATGGGCCCGGCGGCCTGCTCCATCGCGGATGCGTTTGCGAAGTAGGGGGAAGGCTAGCGCCTGCACCCCTTGCCGTCTGCCGGCGATAGGGGCGCTGGCGGCGGCCCACCGCATAACCTCGCACCGCAGGCCGTCAAAGCCGCTATGGCAAGGCGCCGCGCGAGAGCCGGGCGCAACGAAGACATTACGCGGCCCAGGGTATGCCCCTGCCCGCCGGAGGCCCCTTACCCCCCTACCGCAACACCCGCCCCGCCACGGCATCCAGCATCGCCATCAGCCGGCCATCCCGCGCTTGCGGCGCCGTGGCCAGCGCATGCGTCAGTGCCGTATCAATCGGCGAGCCCTCGCGCACCGCTGGCAGGCTGGCGGCAAGGCGGCGCACCGCATTGCGCGCGACGGCGGCGTTGGCGCCCATCAGCGCGAAGACGTCCGCCGCCTCCACCCCGGCGGCATCGTCGCGCCAGGCGTCATAGTCGGTCACCATCGCCAGCATGGCATAGGGCAGCTCCGCCTCGCGGGCGAGGCGCGCCTCGGGCATGCCGGTCATGCCGATGACGTCGGCGCCCCACTGGCGGTACATCCGGCTTTCGGCGCGGGTGGAGAATTGCGGCCCCTCGATGGCGACATAGCAGCCGCCGCGATGCACCGTTGCCCCCGCGCCCTCCGCCGCATCGGCCAGCAAGGCGGAAAGGCGCGGGCACGCGGGATCGGCCAGCGAAACATGCGCCACCAGCCCCGGCCCGAAGAAGCTGTTCGCGCGCGCATGGGTGCGGTCGATGAACTGATCCACCGCCACCATGTGCCCGGGCGCCATCGCTTCCCGCAGCGATCCGATGGCCGAGAGGGCGATGACATCACTGACGCCACAGCGTTTCAGCACATCGATATTCGCGCGATAATTGACGGAGGACGGCGGGATCGCATGCCCCGCCCCGTGCCGCGCCAGGAAGGTGAAACGCACGCCGCCCAGGCTTCCGGTTGTCACCGGGCCCGACGGCGCGCCAAACGGGCTGCATACCGCGATGTCCTGCGCCGTTTCCAGCCCGATGCCATCGGCCAGGCCAGAACCGCCGATCACCCCGATATGCCACTGCCTGCCGCTCATCGCTTTCCCCCTCGCGCCGGGCCTGCCCGCATATTCACACCAGAATGCCGGCGACGACGAACTCGTTGAGGTGCGCGCGGTACCGGTCACGCAGGGATTCGTCGAGCACGTCGGCCTGCGAGCAATATTTCAGCACCAGCCGGGCCGAGAAGAACCGGTCGGCCGCGCCAATCACGGTGAAATAGAACAATTGCGGGTCCACCGGGCGAAACACCCCGGCCGCCACCCCGTCGGAGATCAGCCGCTCATAGGCGCCCAGCAGCGGCTTCAGATAGGAATCGGCCAGCCGCTGCGCCTCCTCCGCGTCGCACTCGCGGATCATCCGCATCAGCAGGCGGTGGATGTAGGGCGTGCGGAAGAAAGTATCGACCACCGCCGTCAGGTGGCGGCGAAACTTGGCCTCCGGGTCCATATCCTTGGCCAGCAGCGCATCCACCGAGGCGACGATGTCGGCCATGTCGCGCTCCAGCAGCGCCTTCAGCAGCCCCGCCTTGTTGCCGAAATAATACTTAACCAGCGCCGAATTCAGCCCCGATCGCGCCGCCAGTTCCGACAGCGAGATATCGACCAGATCGCCCTCGCGCATGATGGCGCTGGCCGTGTCGAGCAACTGCGCGGCCGCACCCGGCTCGGCGCCAGCGCCCACCGGGGCCAGAGAGATCTGCGCCATGCTCACGCCAGCCGACCCCGCGCCGGATCAGCGCGGCGGCATGCGGATGGCGCCGTCGAGACGGACATCCTCGCCGTTGAAATAGGGGTTCTCGATCATCGCCAGTGCCAGCGCGGCGAATTCGGCCGGGCGTCCCATGCGCTTGGGGAAGGGCACGGTGGCGTTCAGCACATCCTGCGCCTTTTGCGGCAGGGCCAGCATCAGCGGCGTTTCGAAAATGCCGGGCAGGATGGCGTTGATGCGCACGCCATTGTCCATCAGGTCGCGGGCGATGGGCAGGGTCATGCCGACGATGCCCGCCTTCGACGCGGCATAGGCGGCCTGCCCCACCTGGCCATCCTCGGCCGCGGCAGAAGCGGTGTTGATGATCACGCCGCGCTCGCCCTCGGCCAGCTCCTCGGTCTGCACCATGCCCACGGCAGACTTTGTGATGCAGCGGAAGGTGCCGATCAGGTTGATCTGGAGCACCTTCTCGAAATCGCTGACCGGATATTCGGTGGGCGCGCCGGTCTCGCGGTCGCGGCCGACGGTCTTTCTGGCGGTGGCGATGCCGGCGCAATTGACCAGAATGCGCTCCTGCCCGTGGGCGGCGCGCGCCTTGGCGAAACCAGCATCCACGCTGGCATCGTCGGTGACGTTGACGGCGCAGAAAGTGCCGCCGATTTCAGCGGCCAGCGCCTCGCCCTTCTCGGCGTTGAGGTCGAAAATGGCGACCTTCACGCCCTTGGCTGCCAGCGCCCGTGCGGTCGCCTCGCCAAGACCCGAGGCGGCACCGGTGATGACCGCGGCAATCGAGGAATCGAGTTTCATGTGGCACAGCCCTTTTGCGGAAGTCAGATTTAACTGGCCGCTTAAATGGGCGTGGGCGCCGGGTCAACTTCGCGTATCACCCCGGACGCCGGGCTTTGGCGGTGGGGCGCGTGATGCGCAAAAATCCCGATGGCGCACCGCTGGACATCCGGGCCGTCTGGTGCTGATTTTATAAGATGATATTTGTGCTGGCGCATATTTGCCTGCCCGGTGGCCGCGTTACCCTGCGAGCGAATTCCGGCAGGCCGAATCGCCGCTGCCAAGCCGGCCGATGGATGTGTGGGAGCAGAGATGATGAAACGGTTCGCAACGGCCCTCGCCCTGGCAATGGCCGCGCTGTCCACCAGCGCCATGGCCCAGCCCGCGCCCATATTGGAAGCGGCCGATCCCGACACATTCCAGCCGGCAGGCTATTCACCCGGCCCGACAATCAACCTCACCCTTTATGGCGAAAACATTCCGCCCGATTGGGGCAATCACCCGGATTTCCGCGAATATTGGCATGTTTTTGTCCGCAGCGTGTCACCGGATGGCACTGCGGGCGCATGGAGCCATTGTGACGATTCCGACGGTTGCGGCCTCGTCGGCTTCAACTCCGCCGAAATGATCATGAACGTGAACCTGCGGCGGTGGGCCAGCACCAACAACAGCACCTTCCAGATGCACTATTACACCGGGCTGGATGACCCCGGCGCGACGGACCCTGCGGTGAACAAATACCACCAGCCCCTGTCGAACTGGTCCAATATCTGGTCGTGGAAAGTGGCCGCGGTTCGGGCCGAGGCACCGCCCGCCCCCCATCCCATCGTGCTGCGCGCAAGGGCGCTGGCGGTAATCCCCGTTGCCCCGCCGCCCAAAGCCGTGATGCGCGTCCGGCCGGGCATGGTTCAACTGCCCCTCGCACCGCGTCCGCTCGCCACGCCAGCGCCGCTGGCCGCCCCCGCGCAACTGCCGCACTAGGCCGGCGGCGGCAATGGCCTCTTGCCGCTAGCTGCGGTCGCGGATCGCCACGCCCTCCAGCATCAGCCCATAACCGAGGTCGTCCAGCATCCGCCGCTTGATCTGCTGGGTGAAGGCAACGCGGGTATAGCGCAGCATCAGCGAGGGCTTGGCGGCAAGGCCGGTGGCCACTTCCCAGGCGCGGGGCAGCAGGCGCTCGGGCGCCACCACCTCGGCGACGAAGCCCAGCGCCAGGCCCTCGGCGGCGGAGATCTCCTGCCCGGTCAGCAGGAAATGGCGCGCCCGGTTCATGCCCAGCAGCATCGGCCACCACACATGCACCCCATCGGCCGGGACAACGCCGGCGGTGGCATGGGCCTTGTCGGCAAAGGACGCCGTTTCCGATGCGATGACGATGTCCGACATGGTCAGCAATTCGGCATGGAGGAAAGCCGGGCCATTGGCCGCGCCAATGATTGGCGCCTCGATATCCAGCAGGTTCATCAACAGGTCGCGGCCCTCGCGGCGGATGCGGTCCCAGTCATGCGCGGTGGCCCCGGCCGGATTCGCCCAGCCGGGTCCGTATTTCGCCATGAAGCTGTCGCCGGTGCCGGTGAGGATGACGACGCGGTTATCGGTGTCGCGGCCGATCTTGTAGAAGGCGTCGCCCAGCTCGTCGTGCAGGCCGCCCGGCTCGGCAAAGCTCCATTCCGCCGGGCCGCCGTTGCAATGCAGGGTGACCTGCAGGATGCCGTCGCGGCGGTCTAGCTTTATGTACTTGTATTGGTGCTGATAGCTGCCGAGCTGTGCCAAGCGATCCTCCTGTGGTTCGTTGCCGGTTTGCGCGGGGCGGGGGCAGCGGTTGGGGGATAATCTGGCGCAAGGGGGCGGCCGCGGCAAGGGTGGTTGTCAGGTTCGTGGAGGGGTCGACGGGGGTTTAGTTGATGAAGTGCATGCGGGTGGGGCCATGCTTCATCGCGCCGCCCGTCCGCTCTGGGGGCGTGGGCCGGGCGCGGGGGCGCCCGCGGCGGTGAGGGGTGGGGATGGACGGTGGAAAGAGCCGTCCGGATGGTGACAGAGGGTGGCGGTGTAGGACAGGGGCAGGTCTATCCAATTGCGGAGTTCGGGTACTGAACCGGTCTGGGCAACTCGCCAGTCGTTCACGCAGCTGATTGCGGTCCCCTCTCGCCAACCGTTGCGGAACGCCTCCCGGTCGGCCTTCTGTGAGTGCCCGTTTTGGGGATCGGCCAAACCGGTTTGCTATGAAGCGGATCTGGCTCAGGCTGCGCCCGACTACGAAATAGCGTGCGCTTTCAACAACCCAGGTATTCACCGCTCGAACGATATCCGACGGGGATACCTTGGGGCGCAAGGCAATTAGGTAACATTTTTAACCGGGCCAGCCACTATTTTGGACTCTTTGCCCAAGGACCAAATTTCCAATCTCCACATTCCAAGCATTCTCCGCGAAGCGGGATAGGCTTTGCGACTTGGCCTGATGGCGCTCGGCTGCGGGGACGCGCCGAGGCGGACAGTAATGGGAGCGCGAGGGTCTTAGACCCTCGCACCTGCCCTGTTTTTGCCTTGCAGCTTTACTCCACCACCATCGCCAGCGCGCCGTCGCCGTCGTCGATGCGCACGGTGCTGCCGTCGGGGACTTCGCCGGCGAGGAGTTTTTCGGCCAGCGGGTCGGAGAGGTAGCGCTGGATGGCGCGTTTGAGGGGCCTTGCGCCGTAGACGGGGTCATAGCCCACCCGGCCCAGCCAGCGTTCGGCGGCGTCGGTCAGCTCCAGCGTGATCTTGCGGTCCTTCAGCAGCGCGGCGACGCGGGCGACCTGCAACTCCACAATCGGCCCCATGTGTTCGTGGCCGAGGCGGTGGAACAGGATGATCTCGTCCAGCCGGTTGAGGAACTCGGGGCGGAAGTGGGCGCGCACCACGTCCATCACCTGCGGCTCGACGCTGGCGGTGCTCTGGCCCTCGTCGAGGTTGGCGAGGTATTGGCTGCCGAGGTTGCTGGTGAGGATGATCAGCGTATTGGTGAAATCCACCACGCGGCCCTGCCCGTCGGTCAGGCGGCCATCGTCCAGCACCTGCAGCAGCACGTTGAACACATCGGGGTGGGCCTTTTCCACCTCGTCGAACAGCACCACCTGATAGGGGCGGCGGCGCACGGCCTCGGTGAGGACACCGCCCTCGTCGTAGCCGACATAGCCCGGAGGCGCGCCGATGAGACGCGAGACGGCGTGCTTCTCCATGAACTCGCTCATGTCGATGCGCACCATCGCGCTGTCGTCGTCGAACAGGAAGCCGGCGAGGGCCTTGGTCAACTCAGTCTTGCCGACGCCCGTGGGGCCGAGGAACAGGAAGCTGCCCAGCGGCCGGTTCGGGTCTTGCAGACCGGCGCGGGCGCGGCGCACGGCGCGGCTGACGGCGGCGACGGCATCGGCCTGACCGATGACGCAGGCGCCGATGACCTCCTCCATCTTCAGCAGCTTCTCGCGCTCGCCCTGCAACATGCGGTCCACCGGCACGCCCGTCCAGCGGGAGACGACGCCGGCGATGTCGTCGGCGGTGACTTCCTCGCGCAACAGGGCATTCGTGCCCGCCACCTGCGCCTCGGCGAGTTTGGCCTCCAGCTCGGGGATGCGGCCATAGGTCAGCTCACCGGCCTTGCCATAGTCGCCGGCGCGCTGGGCCTGTTCGAGTTCGACCCGCGCGGCGTCCAGCTGCTGCTTGATGACCCCTTCGGCAGCCATCTTGTCGCGCTCGTTCTGCCAGCGGGTGGTCAGCTCGGCCGATTGCTGCTCCAGATTGGCCAGCTCGGCCCGCAGGGTGGCGAGGCGGTCTTTCGAGGCCTGATCCGGCTCCTTGGCCAGCGCCATTTCCTCGATCTTCAGCTGGATGATGCGGCGGTCGAGGCCCTCGATCTCCTCGGGCTTGCTCTCCATCTCCATGTGGATGCGGCTGGCCGCCTCGTCCATCAAATCGATGGCCTTGTCGGGCAGGAAGCGGTCGGCGATGTAGCGGTTGCTGAGGGTGGCCGCCGCGACGATGGCGGCATCGGTGATACGCACCTTGTGGTGCAGCTCGTAGCGATCCTTCAGCCCGCGCAGGATGGAGATAGTGTCCTCCACCGTCGGTTCGCCCACGAATACGGGCTGGAACCGACGCTGCAACGCCGGGTCTTTCTCGACGTATTTCTGGTATTCATCCAGCGTGGTGGCGCCGATGCAGTGCAGTTCGCCGCGCGCCAGGGCGGGCTTCAGCAGATTGCCGGCATCCATCGCGCCTTCGCTTTTGCCGGCGCCGATGAGGGTGTGCATCTCGTCGATGAACAGGATGATCTCGCCTTCGGCGCCCTTCACCTCGTCGAGCACGCCCTTGAGGCGCTCCTCGAACTCGCCGCGATATTTGGCGCCGGCGATCA
>CAIXXP010000132.1 GCA_903923465.1 uncultured Sphingomonadales bacterium
ACAAAACTCGGGGGTGGGCTTGGGCAAGCAAGCATCCCGCCGGATGCCGGGTGCACACCCCACCAATCTCCCGACGCGACGCCACGCGCCGAACCCATCCCCGATCACCCCCTTGCCCTGCCGCCGCCGCACCGGCTAAACCCCGCGCGCATGACGCCGCCCGCTCCCCCTCCAGCGCCCCCCGCCGGCGCCCCCCTGAACGCGGCCACGCCGGCCGGGGGCCAGTTCGACGGCGCGGACCACCACTTCGCCGTCCGCGTCTATTACGAGGATACCGACCTGTCGGGCATGGTCTATCACGCCAACTACCTGCGCTGGTTCGAACGCGCCCGGTCAGATCTCCTCCGCCTGCTCGGCATAGACCAGCGCGCCGCATGGGAGGCGGGGCAGGGCAACTGGGCCGTGGTCGAGCTCACCCTGCGCTATCACGCCCCGGCCCGGCTGGACGACGCGGTGCTGATCGTCAGCACGGTGGAGCAGTTGGGCGCGGCCAGTTGCCGGATGATTCAGTCTGCGTTCAGGGGCGATGTCCTGTTGGCACAGGCGCGGCTGCGGCTGGGCTTCGTCGGGCCAGACGGGCGGCCGCGCGCGCAACCTAAAGCCTGGGCTAAAGCCTGGCGCACCGCCTTCGCCGCCAGTTTTTCCTTTGGCACCCCGCCTGTTTCGGAGCGTTCATGATCACCACCCACATCCTGGCCGCCGGGGCCGAGATCGCCGGCGCCCAGACCGCCAGCAGTGCCGGGTCCCACATCAATCCGATCCGCCTGTTTCTCGATGCCGACATCGTCGTGCAGGTGGTCATGGGCGGCCTCACGCTGGCCAGCATCTGGGTATGGACCATCCTGCTCTCCTTCTCCCTGCGCATGCGCCGCCTGCGCGGCCGCTGCGACGCCTATGAGCGCGACTTCTGGCAGGCCCGCGATGTCGATGCCTTCCAGTCCGAACGCGGGCGCGCCGACATTCCCACCGCCAATGTCGTCGCCGCCGCCCTCACGGAATGGCGCCGCTCGCTGGGCGGCAAGGGGGTAGACCGCGAGGCCGCCCGCCAACGCCTCGCCGCCACCATGGACAATGCCGTCGCGCAAGAGGCCGAAAAACTCGGCGACCGGCTGAACTTTCTCGCCACGGTCGGCTCGGTGGCGCCCTTTGTCGGGCTGTTCGGCACGGTGTGGGGCATCATGGCCAGCTTCTTCCAGATCGGCCAGCAGCAGAACTCCTCACTGGCCGTCGTCGCCCCCGGCATTTCCGAGGCGCTGGCCGCCACCGCCATCGGCCTGTTCGCCGCCATCCCGGCGGTCATCGCCTACAACCGCTTCTCGCATCTGCTCGGCGGCTTCGAGGCCCGGCTACAGCGCTTTTCCGATCGCTTCCACGCCAGCCTCAGCCGCGAACTGGATACGCTGTGAGGAGGCGGGGATAATGGCGATGGGCCTGCACCGCTTCGGCACCGGAAAACGGCCCCGGGGTCGCGGCGCCCGCGCGCCCATGGCGGAGATCAACGTCACCCCGCTGGTCGATGTCATGCTGGTGCTGCTGGTGATCTTCATGGTCACCGCGCCGCTGCTGAAGGCGGGCATCCCCATCACCCTGCCCGACAGCCGGGCGAAGCCGCTCGACGAGACGCCGCATCAGGTGGTGCTCAGCATAGACCGGCAGGGCACCGTCTACCTCGATGATTCGCGCGTCGCCCCCGGCGATCTCGCCACGCGGCTGGCCGCCCTGCCGCATGGCGCCGATGGGCAGCCACCGCTGGTCACGCTGCGGGCCGATCGCGCGCTGGATTACGGCCGGGTCGTCGCGGTCATGGGCGAGTTGAACCACGCCGGCATCACCCGCATCGCGCTGGTCACCGTCAGCGCCCCCGTCACCGCCCCCGTCAGCACCCCCGTCGGCACAACAGTCAGCGCCGCCACCACCATCGCCCCGCAAAACGCCGCGGCGGTAAGCGGTGGTTCAGATTCAGCCCCGTAACGAAGCCGCCATGGCCCGTGCTGGTATTACCCCTGAGGAACGCGTCGGCCTGGTGCTGGCCGTCGCCCTGCATCTGGGCGTGCTGGCGCTGCTGGTCCTGCAACCGGCCGCCAAACCCCGTCCGGCCCCCCGCCGCATGGAGGTCACCCTGTCCGACAAGGTCGGGCTGGCCGACACCGCCCCGCCCAGCAGCGAGCAGGCCGCCGCCGACATCGCCCCCCGTCTCGGCGCCGCCCCGCCACCCCCTGCGGCGATGACGGCGCCACCCCCGCCAAAACCGCGCCTGCTGCCGGCACCCACGCCCGTGCAACTGCCCCCGCCCCCGCTGGAGCGGCAGATGCCCCGTCCCACGCCCCCCCGGCCGCTGCCTATCAAACCCCTGCCCATCAAACCCCTGCCCATCAAACCCCTGCCGCTGAAACCAGCGCCGGTTAAACCCGCGCCACCACCCCCCGCGCCGGTGAAACGCGCACCCCAGCCGCCCAAACCCGCACCCGCTCAAGCCGCCCCGGCCAAACCCGCCAGCCATCCCCACCCGTCGCAGGCCGAAACCGCCGCCGAGGACAGCCCCGCCAAAACCACTGCCAAAACTACTGCCAAAACTACTGGGGGCAGCCGCATCGGCGCGGATTTCCTCAAAGGCGTCACCAGCGCCAACACCAATGGCAAGGCCAAAACCCCGCCCGCCCAAACCGCCGGCCCCGCGGTGCAATCGGCGCTCCTCGGCGCGATTTTCCGCCAGCTCCGGCCGAACTGGCACGCCCCGCAAGGCATGGATGCCGAGAAGCTGGAAACCTGCCTCGCGTGGGATCTCAAGTTGGATGGCACGCTGGATGGCGCCCCGCGCCTCACCCGCCCGCAGGATGGCGTCACCGATTCGAACCGCCCACAGGCCTCGCGCCATCTGGAACAGGCCCTGCGCGCGGTGGAATTGGCCGAACCCTTCCAACTTCCCCCGGAATACTACACTACGTGGAAGCATGTAGGCCCCATCTGCTTCAACAGGAAAATGTCGCAATGATCGCCAAATTGACCCTTGCCCTGTTGGCCGCCACCATCCCGGCCATGGCCGTGGCGCAACAGCAGCCCCCCGCCGATGCCGCCCCCGCGCCCACCACCCCCGCGCCCCCCACCACCGCGCCGCCCCCCACCAGCGCCCTCACCGGCACCGTCACGGATGAAAGCGCCTGGCAGGATCTCGGCGTCGCCATCCCCGCCTTCGCCACCGATGTCGACAAGCCCACCGCCGCCTCCGCCGGTGGCACCGTGGCGCTCGGCCACGCGCTGGCCGATGTCGTCACGGCGGATCTCAAGAACAACGGCCTGTTCAAGCCGGTCGGCCCGTCCTCGCTGCCCATGCTCCCCTACGATCAGCTCACCGCCCCGGATTTCCCCGGCTGGCAGGCGCGCGGCGCCGAAATGCTGGTGCAGGGCTCGGTGGTCGCCGGCGACGATGGCATGCTCGGCGTTTCCTGCGGCCTCTACGATGTCGCGCTGAAACAGCAGCTGAAGCTCGCCAGCTGGAAGTTCCCCCCGTCAGACTGGCGCCGCGCCGCGCACAAATGCGCCGACATGATCTATTCGCGCCTCTCCGGCGAAAACCCGTTCTTCGATTCGCGCATCGCCTACATCGCCGAGACCGGGCCGAAGGATCACCGGGTCAAGCGCCTCGCCATCATGGATTCCGATGGCGCCAACCACCGCTTCATCACCACCGGCCAGGCCCTCGCGCTCACCCCGCGCTACTCGCCGGATTACCGCTCGATCCTCTATCTCAGCTATTTCAACGGCTCCCCGCGCATCTATGTCTACGACATCACGACGAACACCCAGCGCCTCATCACCGAAAGCCGCAACCCCACCTTCGCCCCGCGCTGGTCGCCAGATGGTCAGTGGGTGCTCTATTCCATGGCGATCAGCGGTAACACCAACATCTACCGCGTCTCGGCGCAAGGCGGCCCCAGCCAGCAGCTCACCGACACGCCCGGCATCAACATCGGCGGCTCCTATTCGCCCGACGGCAGTAAAATCGTGTTCGAAAGCGACCGCTCGGGCAGCCAGCAGGTCTATGTGATGAACGCCGACGGCAGCGACCAGCACCGCATCACCTTCTTCGGCGGCCGCGCCGCCACCCCGGAATGGAGCCCGCGCGGCGACCTCATCGCCTTCACCCACATCTCGGGCAATCTGCGCATCGCGGTGATGACGCCAAAGGGCCAGGAAATGCGCTACCTCACCGACAGTTGGCAGGACGAGGCGCCCACCTGGTCGCCCAATGGCCGCGTCGTGCAATTCTTCCGCACCACCCGCGACAGCGGCCACACCGCCATCTGGCAGGTTGACCTCACCGGCCGCAACGAACGCCGCCTGCCCACCCCGGTCGACGCCTCGGACCCGGCCTGGGGCCCCAGCCGGCCTTGATGTCCGGACCGAGTCTAGTGCGGCAAAGCCCTCCGGCCCCATGTCCTTTTGGGCCTTGGCTTCCCCAAGCCCACACCCCCACCCAACCACCCCTCAGGGTACACTCGTGGGTGGTTGGGTGGGGTGGG
>CAIXXP010000133.1 GCA_903923465.1 uncultured Sphingomonadales bacterium
GCGAGACGATCGTCGAACTTGGTTTCCTTGAAGCCGGCCATGCGTGAGTCTGCTGTCTCTCTGTTGCGGTGTGAAAAACTAGTTGTCGAGGAACGAGCGCAGCTTGCGCGACCGCGACGGGTGCTTGAGCTTGCGCAGCGCCTTGGCCTCGATCTGGCGAATACGCTCGCGCGTGACGCTGAACTGCTGGCCCACTTCTTCCAGGGTGTGGTCGGTGTTCATGCCGATGCCGAAGCGCATGCGCAGCACACGTTCCTCGCGCGGCGTCAGGCTGGCCAGCACCCGCGTCACGGTCTCCTTCAGGTTCGACTGGATCGCCGCATCCACCGGGATGATGGCGTTCTTGTCCTCGATGAAATCGCCCAGATGCGAATCCTCCTCGTCGCCGATCGGCGTTTCAAGGCTGATCGGCTCCTTGGCGATTTTCATCACCTTGCGCACCTTCTCCAACGGCATGGAGAGGCGCTCGGCCATTTCTTCCGGCGTCGGCTCGCGGCCCTGCTCGTGCAGGAACTGGCGGGATGTGCGCACCAGCTTGTTGATCGTCTCGATCATATGCACCGGAATACGGATGGTGCGCGCCTGATCGGCGATGGAGCGGGTGATCGCCTGCCGGATCCACCACGTCGCATAAGTGCTGAACTTATACCCGCGGCGATACTCGAACTTGTCGACCGCCTTCATCAGGCCGATATTGCCTTCCTGAATGAGATCAAGGAATTGCAGGCCACGGTTCGTGTATTTCTTGGCGATGGAAATCACGAGGCGCAGGTTCGCTTCCACCATTTCCTTCTTGGCGATGCGGGCCTCGCGCTCGCCCTTCTGCACCATGTTGACGATGCGGCGGAACTCGGAGAGGCTCATGCCGGTGGCGCCGGCGATGTCGGAAACCTCGGCCCGGATGCGCTCAACCGCGTCCTCCTCCGCCTCGGCGAAGGCGGCCCACTTCTTGTCCTTCTTGGCCATGTCGGCCAGCCAGGTGTCGTCCAGTTCCTTGCCGACATAGCTGTCGAGAAAGTCCTTGCGGCTCACCTTGTGGCGCTCGGCCAAGCGCAGCATCTGCCCACCCAGCGCGGTGAGGCGGCGGTTGAAGGCATAAAGATTGTCCACCAGATATTCGATCTTGGTGGCATGGAACTGCACGCTTTCCACCTGCGCGGTCAGGTCCTCGCGCAGCTGGTGATACATCTGTTCTTTGACGAGCGGGAAATCGATACCCAGACCCATCGATTCGAGGCGCTCGGCCTGAATGCGCTCGAAGGTGCCGAACAGCTCGGTGATGTGGGCGAATTTCTCCAGCGCCTCGGGCTTCAGCGCCGCTTCCATCTGGGCGAGCGAGAGGGTGTTGTCCTCTTCCTCTTCCTCGGCGGGCTGGCGGGCGCGGCGCTCGATGCCGTCCTCGTCCTCGTCCTCGGCGGCGGGCTCGTCCTCGACCTCCTCCTCTTCCTTATAGGAAGGGCCGGCAACCGATTCGCTGATCTCGCCGTCAACGGTTTCCTCGCCATCCTCGGTGAGGTTCTCGGGCGCGGGCTCCTTGCTCAGCATCGCGTCGAGATCGAGGATCTCGCGCAGCTGCATCTCGCCGGCGTTCAGCGCCTCGGACCACTGGATGATGGCGTGGAAGGTGATCGGGCTTTCGCACAGCCCCAGAATCATCGTGTCGCGGCCGGCCTCAATCCGCTTGGCGATGGCGATTTCGCCCTCGCGGCTGAGCAGTTCCACCGCGCCCATCTCGCGCAGATACATGCGCACGGGGTCGTCGGTGCGCTCGACGGTTTCCTTCTTCTTTACAAGGTCGGGGCGCTCGTCGACCGCTTCCTCGTCCTCGGCGTCCTCGGCCTTGGCGTCCTCGGGGTCCACCGCGTCATCGTCGCTTTCAACGATGTTGACGCCCATCTCGGAGATCGCGGCCATGATGTCCTCGATCTGCTCGGAAGACATCTGGTCCTGCGGCAGGGCCTCGTTCAATTCGTCATAGGTGATGACGCCCCGGCGCTTGGCGCGGGCTATCAACTTCTTGATAGAGGCTTCGTTGAGGTCGATCAGGGGCGCATCGCCCTCGCCGCGCTCATTGCCCGACATGTCACCGCCAGCGATTTCTTCGTCCATTCGTTTCGCCATTTCCTTGAGGCCACCGCCGGGGGCAGACGGCCTGATCAAACCCACCTAATTCACAATGCTCCAGAGAATCAATCGGCCCAAAATAAATCCGGGGCATCAAATTCCCGTCTCGGCCTGCGCGGGGGGCTGTTCTGCCTCCGCCATCTGCCTGAGACGCGTGTCAAACTCCAGCTTTCTCTTCAGCAATCGTTGCTGTTCGGCAAAGGCACCGTCAGGATCGCTATCGAATCGCGCTGTTGCCGCCTGCAGCGCCGCCTCAAGGATGGGCCTTTCCACCAGCATGGCCACCACTTCGGCCAATTGCTCCGCCGTGGCCGGGCAAGCCGCCGTTGTCGGAACATCAGCGCCCAATATGGCGGCGATCGCGCCAGTTTCAAGCGCCCCGCCACTTTCGAGGTGATCGAGCAGGCTGCCAAGCCGCGCATCCTGCCCGGCGGCGCGGCTCAGCGCCTCGGCGTGGGTAGGCAATTCGCCGGGCCAGCGGCACAGGCCGGCGATCACCCGTTCGGCCAATTGCGCCTGCAGCGCGTTGGGTCCGCCGCGCGCCGCATGAGCGGCGGTTTCGGGCAGGGGATGCGCCGGGGGCAGGGGCTGCCACGGGCCGCGCCGCCCGCCAGCCTGTGGGCGCGAGGCCGGGCGGCTTGGCGGGCGCCACTGCGCCGGGCCCTCATCACGGCGCGGAAAGGCGAAGGCGGAATATTTCTCCAGCAGATCGCGGCGATACAGCGCCTTGATGTCCTGGTCGGCGATAGTCTCGACATGCGCCATCAGCCGCGCCTTCAGCCCGGCCTTGTCCTCGGGCGTCACCAGCGGCAGCGCCTCGCGCTCATGCTCCCACAGCGTATCGAGCAGGCCCTTTGCTTCGCCGAGCAGGCGCTCCATCGCCGCCACGCCCTGCTGGCGCACGAGATCGTCGGGGTCCATGCCCGGCGGCAGCCGCACGATGCTCAGGCTGTGCGCCGGGCGCAGCAGGGGCAGGGCGCGCGCCACCGCCCGCATGGCTGCGCGTTGCCCGGCGGCATCGCCATCGAAACACAGCACCGGCACTTCCACCATCCGCCACAGCATCTCGATCTGCGTTTCGGTCAGCGCCGTGCCCAGCGGGGCGACGCAATCGCCAATCCCCGCCGCCGACAGCGCCACCGCATCCATATAGCCCTCCACCACCAGCATCCGGCCAGACTGGCGCGAGATCGGCCCGGCGCGGTGCAGGTTGTACAGCGTGCGCCCCTTGTCGAACAAAGGCGTATCGGGCGAATTCAGATATTTGGGTGCATCTGTCTTGCCCGCTTCCAGAATGCGCCCGCCAAAGGCGATCACCCGCCCGCGCGCGTCGTGGATGGGCAGCATCATCCGCCCGCGAAACCGGTCGTAAGGATCCTTGCCCTCGACGACGATCCGCAGGCCGCCCTCGATCAGCAATTCCTCGGGAAACTGCTTCAGCCCGCCTTTCAACGCTTGCCGGCCCTCCGGCGCATAGCCGAAGCCGAAGCGCGCGATCGTGTGCGCATCCAGCCCCCGCCTGGCGAGATAGGCCCGCGCCCGCGCGCCCTTGTCGCTTGCCAGTTGCTCCACGAACCACTGTTGTGCGGCTGCCATCACGTCATGCAGCCCGGCGCGCTCCTCCGCCTGCCGTGCCGCGCGCGGGTCTGGCGCGGGCATCTCCATATTGGCCTCGGCGGCCAGTTCCTTCACCGCGTCCATGAAAGTCAGGCCGCGCTGGTCGGTCATCCAGCGGATGGCATCCCCATGCGCGCCGCAGCCAAAGCAGTGGTAGAACCCCTTCTCGTCGTTGACGGTGAAGCTGGGGGACTTCTCATTGTGAAACGGACAGCAGGCTTTCCATTCGCGCCCGGCCTTGGTCAGCCGCGTCGTCCGCCCGACCACGCTGGACAGGGTGATGCGCGTGCGCAGTTCGTCCAGCCATTGGGGGGAGAGGGACATCGCCGTATTACGCCGCTAACGTCACGCTAAGGCCGCCTTAACCAGCCCGCTGGCCTTGCCCATGTCGAGCTGGCTGCCGTGGCGGGCCTTCAGTTCGGCGATGACCTTGCCCATGTCCTTCATCGATGTCGCGCCCAGCTCGGTCTTGATCGCGGCGATGGCGGCGTTGGTATCGGCCTCGCTCAACTGCTGGGGCATGAATCCCTCGATCACCGCCAACTCGGCAGTTTCGGCATCGGCCAGTTCCTGGCGCCCGCCCTGAACATACAGGGTGATGGATTCGCGCCGCTGCTTGGCCATCTTTTGCAGCACATCGACCACGAGAGTGTCGTCGTCGGGCAGGGCAGAGGCGGTGCGCAGTTCGATATCGCGGTCCTTCAGCTTGGCGAGAATGAGGCGCACGGCGGCAAGGCGGGGCTTATCCCCCGATTTCATGGCGGTAAGCTGTGCGGCCTTGATAGAATCCCGGATCATCGGTGTTATTCCTGATATTGGCGGTGTGGTCCCGGCGCTAAGACGGGGGAAGGCCATAACCCTAGCGGGTATTTTCCGCCATTCCTAGGTTGACGAGGGGAGCGCCGGGGTCTAGCTGCCGGGCCTTAGCACCCATCACCGGATCCAGACAACGGAGCGCCTCCCCTATGGCCGACCCCGCCCCTTCGCACGCACCCCAACCCCGAAGCACTACGGGTGAGCGCGCAACGGGCGTTCTCGTTCTGGCCGATGGGCATGTGGCCTGGGTACGCGGTTTTGGCACGGTGGGCAGCGCGGTGGGCGAGGTGTGCTTCAACACCGCCATGACCGGCTATGAGGAGGTGATGACCGATCCCTCCTATGCCGGGCAGATCGTCACCTTCACCTTCCCGCATATCGGCAATGTCGGCGTGAACGACGAAGACCTCGAATCGCGCGTGGACGGTGCCGTGGGCTGCATCGTGCGCGAGGATGTGACCGCGCCGTCGAATTTCCGCTCGCAGGGCACCTTTGGCGATTGGTTGCAGGCGCGGGGCAAGATCGGCCTGGCCGGGCTGGATACGCGTGCGCTGACCCGCCGCATCCGTCTGCTGGGCGCGCCCAACGCGGTGATCGCGCATGATCCCGAGGGCCGTTTCGACATTCCCCGCCTCATCGCCCGAGCCCGCGAATGGCCGGGGCTGGAGGGCATGGACCTCGCCCGCATCGTCTCGCGCATTGGCGACGAGGCATGGGAAGGCGGCGTGTGGCATCTGGGCCGCGGTTTCGCGCGCAGCCCGCGTGATGCCCGCCCGCATGTGGTGGCGATGGATTTCGGCGCGAAGGACAATATCTTCCGCAATCTGGTGGCCGCTGGCGCCCGCGTTACCGTGGTGCCGGCGCAAACCTCGCTGGAGGCTATCCTTGCCCACAAGCCCGATGGCGTGTTCCTGTCGAACGGCCCGGGCGATCCGGCGGCGACCGGGGTTTACGCGGTGCCGGTGATCAAGGGCCTGCTGGAGGCCGATGTGCCGATCTTCGGCATCTGCCTTGGTCACCAGTTGCTGGCCCTTGCCGCCGGCGCGCGCACCATCAAGATGCACCAGGGCCATCGCGGGGCAAACCACCCGGTGCAGCGGCTGGGTGCCGATGGCTCCCGCGGCCTGGTGGAGATCACCAGCATGAACCACGGCTTCGCGGTGGATAATGCCGCCCTGCCGACTACCGTGGTGGAAACCCACGTGAGCCTGTTCGACGGCAGCAACTGCGGCATCGCGGTCGTGGGCAAGCGGGCGTTCAGCGTGCAATACCACCCCGAAGCCAGCCCCGGCCCGATGGACAGCTTCTATCTGTTCGAGAAGTTTGTGGGGATGTTGGGGTGATGATAACATTCGATGAAACACAACAAATTATCGTTGTTGCACTCTATCGTATGCTTCAGGCATCCCATCAGGCTACCTATTTTACGGCCCAGCAAATTGTCGAGCAATCGGGTGTCAATATTGGTGCGGCATTTGTTGCTCGAGCGTGCGATTCTTTGATCGATATGGGCCATGTGGAGGCCAGAAAGTCTGGTGGCACCGCAGACCGGTACACTCTGAACGATAGCGGATTTCGTTGGGCTGAAGAGCTCATAACCAAAAATGCTCCAGCACTGAGCAAAAGCGTACCCGCGTCTGATAGGTTGGTTACCATTGGTCACAATCAACCCGATTACGGCGAAATCGAAGCAGAAATATCTAAGTTGGCTGAAGATGTCCGGGCGTGGAATGGTAACCCAGAAGTTCCCGCAGAACGTAGCAGGCTTCTTGAAGGGCTCGAAGCGGCTAAGCATTTCTGGGCGGCCTCGGAATTAAAGGTGATACAGCTTAAAGTTGGCATCATTCTGGCAATCGAAGACGCCCAAAAGGCACTTGGTACAGCGGCCAAAATGGTTGGCGGTAAATTGCTGATCGACGCAATCAAAGGCTTTATCAAAACCCATTCGGGTATCGATTTGGATCATCTCTAATGCCCAAACGCACTGACATCTCCTCGATCCTCGTCATTGGCGCTGGCCCGATCATCATCGGTCAGGCTTGCGAGTTCGATTATTCCGGCACGCAGGCGATCAAGGCGCTGCGCGAGGAGGGCTATCGCGTCATCCTCGTGAACAGCAACCCGGCCACGATCATGACCGACCCGGACATGGCCGACGCGACCTACATCGAGCCGATCACGCCCGAAATCGTCGCCCGCATCATCGAGAAAGAGCGCCCCGACGCGGTGCTGCCCACCATGGGCGGCCAAACCGCGCTGAACACCGCGCTGGCCCTGTTCCACGACGGCACGCTGGAGAAGTACGGCGTCCAGATGATCGGCGCCGATGCCGAGGCCATCGACAAGGCCGAGGATCGCCAGAAATTCCGCGAGGCGATGGACAAGATCGGCCTGGAATCCGCCCGCAGCGGCGTCGCCCACAGCGTGGACGAGGCCTTCGCCGTCCTCGAACGCACCGGCCTGCCCTCGATCATCCGCCCCAGCTTTACGCTCGGTGGCACCGGCGGCGGCATCGCCTATAACAAGGCCGAGTTCGAGCACATCGTGCGCACCGGCCTCGACGCCAGCCCGACGACAGAGGTCCTCATCGAGGAATCGCTGCTCGGCTGGAAAGAATACGAGATGGAGGTGGTGCGCGACCGCAAGGACAATTGCATCATCATCTGCTCCATCGAGAACGTGGACCCGATGGGCGTGCATACCGGCGATTCCATCACCGTTGCCCCGGCGCTGACGCTGACCGACAAGGAATACCAGATCATGCGCTCGGCGAGCATTGCCGTTCTGCGTGAAATTGGCGTGGAAACAGGTGGTTCGAATGTACAGTTCGCGGTAAATCCCGCAGACGGCCGCCTCATCGTTATCGAGATGAACCCGCGCGTCAGCCGCTCCTCGGCGCTGGCATCCAA
>CAIXXP010000134.1 GCA_903923465.1 uncultured Sphingomonadales bacterium
GGGGTTTGGGGGCGCGGGCGTCCCCAATCTCCTTCTTTTGCTCTCCATTCCTCAAACGCAAAAGGGGCGGAGAAACCGAAGTCTCCCCGCCCCCTTTCACACAACTGGCTAATGCGCGATCAGCTGCCCTTGGCCATCTTCATGTGGTGATGATGATGGTGGTGGTGGCGGTGGCGGTGGGCCTTGCGCCACGCGGCGAGGTCGGCGAGGTGCTTGTCGATCTTGGCGTTGGCTTCGGCGGCGGAGGCTGACGCGCCGGAGGCGGCGCCCCCGGCGGAGCGGGCGGCGGCGTCGGCGGCATCGGCCGAGCCCTGGGCGCGACCGGCGGCGGCGTAAGCGGCATCGGCGCTGTTTTGCGCGTGGCCGGCGGCGCCATTGGCGGCGTTGGCGGCGGCCAGGGCCTGATCGGCGGTGGCCTGGGCGCGCTGCACGGATTCCGTGGTGGCGCAGCCGCTGAGGCCGAGGGCCAGCGCGGCGCAGGCGGCGGTGATGGTAAGGCGGTTGATCATGGCACCCTTTCTATGTTCCGGGCCGCTTGATTTTGACCCTTAATTGAAATGACTAGGCTTTGGGCCACGGTCGGGGGACTGTTTAGCGCAACGGCGCGGTCTGTAAAGAATCTGTCATAATTATTTATGCGGCGCCGGGCGGCGGCACTATGCCCAGACAAATGCGCCTGTTGCGCCCGGCCCGGCCTGTTCCGCTTGGCAGGGCAGCGTGGCCGGTATAAGGGCGCGAAGACCCACAAGACCCGTGCCCGCGCGATTGGCCCTGCCACTGGCGGGCGCGGCGGCACCGGCGGGCCCACACTGTGCTAGCGAGTGATTGAAACCGATGAGCCGTCCTGCCTCCACCCCTCCTGTTTACCGGCGCGTGCTGATCAAGCTTTCCGGCGAGGTGCTGATGGGCGATCAGCAGTTCGGGATCGACCCCGGCTTTGTCGCGCAGATGGCGCAGGAGGTGAAGGACGCCAAGGAAACCGGGCTGGAGATCTGCCTTGTCATCGGCGGGGGCAACATCTTTCGCGGCATGGCCGGCGCCGCCCGCGGCATGGACCGCGCCCAGGCCGACTATATGGGCATGCTGGCCACGGTGATGAATGCCCTGGCCATGCAGAACGCGCTGGAGCAACTGGGCGTGGCCACCCGCGTGCAGTCGGCCATCGAGATGGACAAGGTGTGCGAGCCGGTGATCCGCCGAAGGGCCGAGCGGCATCTGGAAAAGGGCCGGGTGGTGATCTTTGCCGCCGGCGTGGGCGCCCCCTATTTCACCACCGACAGCGGCGCGGCGCTGCGGGCGGCGGAAATGCGCTGTGACGCCTTGCTGAAGGGCACCAGCGTCGATGGCGTTTACGACAGCGACCCCAAGCATAATCCGGCGGCCAAGCGGTTCGAGACGGTCAGCTATGACACGGTGCTGGCCGGCAATCTGAAGGTGATGGACGCCAGCGCCGTTGCCCTGTGCCGCGACAATGCCATTCCCATCGTGGTGTTCTCCATTCGCGAGCGGGGCAATCTGGCCCGCGTTCTGCTGGGTGAGGGCACCCAAACCATCGTAAGACAGGAAGCCTGAGCCATGGCCAAATACGACAAATCCGATCTGGAGCGCCGCATGAAGGGCGCGGTGGAATCGCTGAAGGGCGACCTTTCCGGCCTGCGCACCGGGCGGGCCAACACCGCGCTGCTCGACCCGATCATGGTTGAGGTTTATGGCAGCCAGATGCCGCTTTCTTCGGTGGCCAGCGTTTCGGCGCCGGAGCCGCGGCTGCTTTCCGTGCAGGTGTGGGACAAGGGCAGCGTGGGGCCGGTGGAAAAAGCGATCCGCTCGGCGGGGCTGGGGCTGAACCCGATCAACGACGGGCAAACCATCCGCCTGCCGATACCCGATTTGACCGACGACCGCCGCAAGGAGCTGGCCAAGCTCGCCAGCAAATATGCCGAGAACGCCCGCATCGCCATCCGCAACGTGCGGCGCGACGGCATGGAGGCGCTGAAGACCGACGAGAACAAGAAGGAAATCAGCGAGGACGAACGCAAGCGCCACGAGACCGAGGTGCAGAAGCTGACCGATGAGCAGATCAAGGCGGTGGATGACGTGTTTGGCGCCAAGGAAAAGGAAATCCTTGGGCGGTGAGCGCGTCCCGGTCAGGGATTGGCCCATCCGGGGCTGAGGCGCGCGATGCGGCGTCTGGCGCGGCGGATGTGGCGCGCGGGGGCACGCCCGAGGGCGTGCGCCATGTCGCCATCATCATGGACGGCAATGGCCGCTGGGCCAAGCAGCGCATGATGCCGCGCGGCGTGGGCCACCGGCGCGGGGTGGGCGCGGTGCGCGAGCTGGTGCGCGCGGCCAGCAACATGGGCCTGGTGGCGCTGACGCTCTATGCCTTTTCCAGCGAGAACTGGCGGCGATCGGCCGAGGAAGTCTCCGACCTGATGGGGCTGCTCAAGCGCTTCATCATCAGCGACCTGGACGAGATGGCCGACAATGGCATCCGCCTGCGCATTCTGGGCGATTATCGCGCGCTGGCGCCCGATATGGTGGCGATGCTGGAGAAGGCGCTGGCCCGCACCGCCGGCAACACCGGCATGTATCTGGCCATCGCGCTGAATTATGGCAGCCAGCAGGAAATCGCCCGAGCGGCGGCCGCGGCGGCGCTGAAGGGGTCGATCACGCCCGAGAGCATCGAGGCCGAGCTGGATACGGCGGATCTGCCGCCGCTCGACCTGCTGATCCGCACCAGCGGCGAGGTGCGGCTGTCGAATTTCCTGCTGTGGCAGGCGGCCTATGCCGAAATGTGGTTTACCCCGGTGCTGTGGCCGGATTTCACGCCGGAGCATCTGCAGGCGGCGATTACGGATTATGCCCAGAGGGAGCGGCGCTTTGGTGGACGGTGAAACAAGCGGGCAGATTGCCGGCAAGCCTGCGGATTTGCCCGCAGCGGACTTGCCCAAAGCGGATTTGCCCAAATCCGATTTAGGCGTGCGCACGGTCTCGGCCGTGGTGATGCTGGCGGTGGCCGGCGGCGCGCTGGCGCTGGGTGGCTATGTGTGGGGGCTGTTCGTGGCGCTGGTGGCCGGTGGCTGCCTGTGGGAATGGAGCAGGCTGGCGCGCGGGCAGACCGACGGGCCGGTGGGGCAGACCGCGTGGTTCTTTGCCGGCGCGGTGTATATCGGCGTGGCGGCGGAGATGCTGCTGATGCTGCGCATGGAGGCCCAGATGATGAGGGGGCCGCTGGTGCTGCTGGTGGTGCTGGTGGTGGTGGCCACCGACGTTGGCGCCTATTTCACCGGGCGGACGCTGGGGGGGCTGAAGATCGCGCCCTCGATCAGCCCCTCGAAGACCTGGTCCGGGCTGGGGGGCGGCATGCTGGCGGCGGCGCTGGTGGCGGCGCTGTTCCTGCAGGTGGCGATGTGCGGCTTTGCCAGCCATTCGCCGTTCAGCGTGTGCAGCTCGGCGGCGTTCTGGAAGATGCGGCTGGCGGTGGCCGGCTATGGCGCGCTGGCGGCGCTGGTGGCGCAGGGCGGCGATTTCCTCGAAAGCTGGATGAAGCGGCGGGCGGGGGTGAAGGATTCCGGCTCGCTGATCCCCGGGCATGGCGGGCTGCTCGACCGGGTGGATGGCCTGCTGGCGGTATTGTTTGTGCTGGGGGCGATTCAGGCGGTGGCGATGGTGGATAGGCCCAAGCCCCATCTGGCCACCATCAACCATGTCGACCAGAAGGTTGATATCGTTAACGGGAAGCCGAACTGATTCATGCGTTCCATTTCGATTTTGGGGGCCACGGGCTCCATCGGTTCTTCCACGCTCGATCTCATCCGCCGCGAGCGCGACCAGTGGCGGGTGGTGGCGCTGACGGCCAATGGCAATGTGACCGAGCTGGCGAAGCTGGCGCGCGAGTTTGGCGCCGAGGTGGCGGTTTGCGCCGATGCGTCGCGGCTGGAGGCCCTGCGCGCGGCGCTGGCGGGCAGCAGCATCGCGGCGGCGGCGGGCGAGGGCGCGCTGGTGGAGGCGGCTTCGCGGCCGGCGGACATGACCGTGGCGGCCATCGTGGGTTGCGCCGGGCTGGCGCCGACAATGGCGGCGATTGCCCATGGGCGCACGGTGGCGCTGGCCAACAAGGAGGCGCTGGTCTCGGCCGGCGAGGTGATGACCGCGCTGGTGACCAAGCATGGCACCACGCTGCTGCCGATGGATTCCGAGCATAACGCGATTTTTCAGTGTCTGGCCGGCAATAGCCACAAGGATGTGCGCTGGATCACGCTGACCGCCAGTGGCGGCCCGTTCCGTGACTGGTCGCTGGAGCAATTGGGCGGCGCCACGGCGGCGCAGGCGGTGAAGCACCCGAACTGGGACATGGGCGCCAAGATCAGCGTCGATTCGGCGACCATGTTCAACAAGGGGCTGGAATTCATCGAGGCCTATCACCTGTTTCCGGTGGGGCTGGAGCGGTTGCGGATTATCGTGCACCCGCAGTCCATCGTGCATTCGATGGTGGAATATCGCGACGGCAGCACGCTGGCGCAGCTGGGGCCGAGTGACATGCGTGTGCCGATTGCCTCGTGCCTTGCCCACCCCGCGCGGATGGATACGCCGCTGAGCGATCAGCTGGATCTGGCGGCAATCGGCGAGCTGACCTTCCGCGCGCCCGATGAGGTGCGTTTCCCGGCCACGCGGCTGGCGCGCGAGGCGGCGCGGTCGGGCGGCGGCATTCCCGCCGTGCTGAACGCGGCCAATGAGGTGGCGGTGGCGGCGTTTCTCGCCGGACAGATCGGCTTTACCCGGATTGCCGCGGCGGTGGAGGAAGTGCTCTGCCGCTATGCCCCGCAGGCGCCCGCCGCGCTGGACGAGGTGCTGGCGGTGGATGGCGAGGCGCGCGCCGTGGCGCATGCCCTGCTGGCGGGGGGCTGACATGGGCCAGACGGCGGCGCATCCGGCGGTGCATGCGTTTCTGGCGCATCCTTCCATGCTGATGGCGCTGGTGGGGTTTGTCGCGCTGCTGGCGCCGCTGGTGCTGATCCACGAGGCCGGGCACTATCTGGTGGCGCGGGCCTGCGGCGTGGGGGTGAAGGTCTTCTCCATCGGCTTTGGCAAGGAGATCTGCGGCTGGACCGACAGGCGGGGCACGCGGTGGAAGATCTCCATGCTGCCGCTGGGTGGTTATGTGCAGTTTGTCGGCGACATGAATGGCGCCTCGCAGCCGGACGATGCCGACGGCATGACGCCGCAGGAGCGCGCCGCCTGTTTCCAGTTCAAGCCGCTGTGGGCGCGGGCGGCGGTGGTGCTGGCCGGGCCGGCGGCGAATTTCATCGTGGCGGTGCTGGTGTTTGCCGCGTTTACCCTGGCCTTTGGTCAGCTGCAGGCGCCGGCGGTGATCACCGCCTTTGCCGATGGCTCGCCGGCGAAAGCCGCCGGGCTGGAGGTGGGTGACCGGATCGTCGCCGTCGACGGGCATGGCGTCGACAGTTTTCAGGACCTGCGCGAGGCGGTGCTGCCCCGGCCGGGCGAGGCGATTTCGCTGACGGCGCTGCGCGACCATCGCCAGCTGGTGGTGCGCTTCACCATCGGCAGCCAGGAGATGCGCGACGAATTCGGCAACAGCCAGCGCGTCGGCATGCTGGGCGTGGCCTCGGGCAAGGTGGAGCGGGTGCGGGTGGGGCCGGTGACGGCGCTGGGCGACGGGCTGCGGCAGAGCGTTTCCATCGTCGGCACCATGGTGACGGGCTTGCGCCAGATCGTGACGGGCGCGCGATCCGCCCGGGAGCTGGGCGGGCCGGTGAAGATCGCCCGCTATTCCGGCGAGCGGCTGAGCCTGGGCTTCCTGGAGTTTGCCTATTTTGCCGGGCTGATCTCGATTAACTTGGCATTCATCAACCTGCTGCCAATTCCGGGCCTGGATGGTGGCCACCTGGCCTTCTATCTGGCCGAGGCGGTGCGTCGCAAGCCACTGGGCGCCCGCGCGCAGGATTGGGCGTTTCGCACGGGCCTCGCGCTGGTGCTGGCGATGATGCTGTTCGTGACGATGAACGATCTGGCGACGATCTGGCTGCACTGACCGGGCGGGGTCTCTAATGGCGTGGGATGGTGGATTGGCCGGGAATTACGCAATGCGGCCGGGCAACAGCACTTGATTGCAAGGGTGGCATAGGGCACAGGGCGGCGACTGCCCTTGTTCCATGGCAGGCGCGTGACGGCCCGGATACGGGGAAGCCGGAACGGGCCCCGGGAGGACGACGGCCCGGGCGCCCCAGGGGCCCGGAAAAAACGGGAAGAAAGCGTTTCGCATGAAGCGGTTTCTGCCTGAAAATACAGGGGTTTTCGGCCTTGGCAGCAATGCCCCGGTCGCAGTGAAGGCAGGAACGGGCGTGTCGAGGATGGAACAGAACATGGGTCACAGCAACGGGATGGCCTGCGTGTTTCGGGGCGAGCCGGTGGACGGCCCTGCCCGTTCAGGGGCCCATTCGCCGGCACAGCCGGGGCTTACCCGCTGGGCCGTCGCGCTGCTGTGCGGCTCGGTGCTGGGCGGAATGCCGGGGGCCGTGCTGGCCGCCGCGCCTGCGGGTTCTTTGGCCAGCCCTGTCGCCGCCAGCCCTGTTGCCGCCAGCCCTGCCAGCCCGGGGGCCGCCGCACCCGCCGCTGACCAGCCGGCGCCCGCCGCGCCGCAAATGGTGATCCGCAGCCTGGCGGTGGAGGGGGCCCAGCGCCTCGAGCCGGAGACCGTGCTCTCCTATACCCAGTTGCGCGTCGGCCAGCCCTATACCGAGGCCGCCGCCGACCAGGCGCTGAAGGACCTTTACGCCACCGAGCTGTTTTCCGACGTGCAGGTGCGCAACGATGCCGGCAAGGTGGTGCTGGTGGTCAAGGAAAACCCGGTGATCAACCGCATCGTCCTGGAGGGCAACAAGCACCTCAAGGAAGACAAGATCAACCCCGAGATCAAGCTGGCCGCGCGCCAGATCTTCACCCGCAGCAAGGTGCGCGCCGACGTGACGCGCATCATCGAGCTGTACAAGCGCGAGGGCCGCTTTGGCGCCGAGGTCGAGCCCAAGATGGTGCAGCTCGACCAGAACCGCGTCGATATCATCTTCGAGATCACCGAGGGCCCCAAGTCCAAGGTGCGCAAGATCAACATCCTCGGCGCCGACCACTTTACCGACAAGGCGCTGCGCGCCGCGATGATGACGCATGAGGCCCGGCCGCTGCACATCTTCCGCAGCGGCACCAGCTATGACCCCGACCGCATGGCCTATGACCAGCAGAAGCTGCGCCAGTTCTATCTGACCAATGGCTATGCCGATTTCCGCGTGGTCTCCGCCGTGGCCGAGCTGACCCCGGACAAGCGCGACTTCATCATCACCTATGTGGTGGAAGAGGGTAAGCGCTACAAGTTCGGCGATGTGGTGGTGAACAGCCAGCTGCGCGACCTGGATGGCGCCGTGCTGACCAAGCAGCTGAACCTGAAGAAGGGCAGCTGGTATAACGCCAAGGCCGTCGAGGACACCATCGACAAGCTGAACGCCACTGCCGGCGGCTTTGGCTATGCCTTTGCCGATACCCGGCCGACCTATCACCGCGACCCCAAGAACCTGACGATGAGCGTCGATTTCGAGATCGGCGAGGCGCCGCGCGTCTATGTCGAGCGGATCGATGTCAACGGCAACACGCTGACGCAGGACAAGGTCATCCGCCGCGAGTTCCGCCTGGCCGAGGGCGATGCCTTCAACGCCGCGCAGGTCAAGCGCTCGACCAACCGCATCAAGGGCCTCGGCTATTTCCAGGAAAAGTTCGAGGTGGAGCAGAAGCCCGGCTCCGCCAAGGACCGCGTGGTGCTGGAAGCCAATGTCGAGGAAAAGCCGACCGGCGAGTTGCAGCTTTCGGCCGGCTATTCCAGCCTCGAAAGCTTCATCTTCCAGGCCAGTATCGCCCAGCACAACTTCCGCGGGCGCGGGCAGACGCTGAGCCTGTCGGGCTCGATCTCGCGCTATTCCAAGAGCGTGGACCTCGGCTTTACCGAGCCCTACCTGTTCGATCGCAACGTCAGCCTCGGCTTCGACATCTATCGGCGCGATTATAACAACTTCAACCTGCTGACGACCAACAACACGCTATATACCCAGGCCACCACTGGCGCGCAGCTGCGCCTGGGCCTGCCGCTGACCGAATATGTCAGCCTGGTCGGGCGCTACACGCTGAACTACGACGATGTGTCGCTGAACCATGGCACCTATTACACGCAGAACGCCCAGGGCGTGCAGGTTTGCCAGCCGCTGCTGGCCGGGCGCTATCTGTGCGACGCCGAGGGCAAGCGGCTCAGCTCGATCCTTGGCACCTCGCTGATCTTCGAGAACCTCGACAACCGCCAGCATCCGTCCAAGGGCAAGGTGGCCTCGGTGGGCGTGGATGTGGCCGGGCTGGGCGGCGATGTCGATTATGCCCGCCTGCGCGGCAATGCTTCCGAGTACTGGCCGGTGGGCAAGGGCTTCATCTTCTCGATCAGCGCCGAGGGCGGCGCGATCAAGGCGCTGAAGAGCCGCAATTTGCCGAACGAGGACGACGTCTATCTGACCGACCGCTTCTACCTCGGCGAGCCGCAGATCCGCGGCTTCGACATTCGCGGCGTCGGCCCGCGCATCGTCCGCAAGCCGCTGGTCAGCCCGAGTAATGGCGGGGGCTTGCCGGTGCCGACCACCGACAAGAACACCTGGACCGACGATGCCATCGGCGGCGACTATTACTACATGGGCCGGGCCGAGCTGGAAATTCCGCTGGGTGCGGGCGCCAAGGACATGGGCATCCGTCCCTCGATCTTCATGGATACCGGCGCCGTGTGGGGCGTGACCACGCCGGCGCTGCAAGGGTCCAACCTCACCCAGACCTTCCCCATCCGCGATGCCAACGGAAACCCGCTCTATTCGCAGACCGCGGCCAACGGGACGGTTACCTCGGTGACCAGCCCCCACAACCCGATCACCAACCAGCCCAATGTGGCGCAGGTGACCACCGTCGCGCCTTTCCAGGAATACTACTATGGCAATTCGCCGAGCCCGCGCCTGGCGATCGGCATTGGCATGAACTGGAACTCGCCCTTCGGGCCGTTCCGCATCGATTTCGCGAAAACCCTGCTGCATCAGCCGGGTGATGATACCAAGACTTTCACTTTCAACGTGGGAACCCAGTTCTGATGAAAAAGCTGATCAAACCTGTCGTTATCGCCGCCGTGCTGCTTGCCGGTGCCGCGCCGCTGGCCGTTGCCGCCAAGACCGTTGCCGCCGCGCCCGCCGCGGGCACCGCCGGCATCAACGGGATCGGCGTTGCCAATCTCGAATTCGTCGTGGCCAATTCGGCCGCGGCCAAGGGTGCGCAAGAGCAGCAGAAGTCGATCTATGCCGCCCAGTTCAGCGCCGGCCAGGCCCGCCAGTCGGCGATTCAGCCGCAGCTGCAGGCGCAGTACGAGAAGATCGTGCGCGACCAGAGCGCCAATATGCCTGCCGCGACGCTCGCCCAGGAAGTGACCGCCTTCCAGCAGGCGCAGGCCTCGGCCAAGCAGGAAATCGGCAAGATCATGGAGCCGGTGGCCCAGTCCAATGCCTATATCCTCGAACAGATCAACGACAAGATGAACGGCGCCATCCAGGCCGCCATGACCAAGAATGGCGTGACCCTGCTGCTGAACCCGCAGGCCGTGCAGGCCGCCGCCAATGGCTATAACCTGACCCCGGCGATCATCGCCGAGCTGGATGCGGCGCTGCCTTCCGTGCAGGTGCAGCCGCCCGCCGGCTGGAAGCCCCGCGAGCAGCGCGAGGCCGAGGCGGCCCAGCAGGCCCAGCGCGGCACCGCCGGCGCGGCGTCCGACGGGCGCTAAGGCATATCCGGGGGGGCCGATTGGCGGGGCAATGAGTGATGCGCAAGAACCTGGCGAGATGATCGCCGATTACGATATCCGCAAGGTTCTTGCCGCCTTGCCGCACCGCTATCCCATGCTGCTGGTGGACCGGGTGGAATCGATTCTCCTGGGGGAATCGATCCACGCGGTGAAGGCTGTGAGCTTCAACGAGAGCTTCTTCCAGGGGCACTTCCCCGGCAGGCCGATCATGCCCGGCGTGCTGATCATCGAGGCGCTGGCCCAGGCGGCCGGGCTGCTGGCGATGGAAAGCTTCGGGCTTACCGGCACCGGGCGGCTGGTCTATTTCATGGCCATCGAGGAAGCCAAGTTCCGCAACCCGGTGGAGCCGGGCTGCCTGCTCGACCTGCGGGTGAGCTTTGTGCAGAAGCGGGCGCGGGTGTGCAAATTCGCCGGGCGCGCAATGCTGGGCGACAAGCTGGCCTGCGAGGCCAATTTCACCGCGATGATCGGCGACGCGGCCTGAAGGCTGCCGCAGGGGCGGGGCGGTTGTGCCTTGCCGTTTTGGCGCAGGGCTGGCGCGGCGCCTTGGGCGCGGCGGGGCGCTGCCTCTCGAAAACCTGGACATGGCTGAGGACGCGGGGGGAAGCCCCAGGCAGGCGCCCGGCCCTTTCGGCGTAGGGAGCGGGAGGGTCGCCGTGGGCGGCGGGCGCTGCCTGCAAAATTCTGAAGATAGCCGGGGATGCGGGGGCGAGAGCCTCGCGAGCAGGCGCCTTGCCCGCAGGCTGGCCGCGCCGGGCAGGCCATCGCCCGCCCACCCTGCCGGGCCACGCGGGTGACCGAAAGCCGCTGGACCAAATTGGCACCCCGGGCGCGCCACCCGCAAACCGCCGCTCCCAATCGCCATCCCGGAATCGCCGGCCAACTGGCGGTGCTGGCTGCCCGGCCGCCCAACAAAATCGCCGCCCAAACAAAAAAGGCGGAGCCGAAGCCCCGCCTTTCCTGAATTGCTGAAGCGCAAGCCCGCGCTAAATCAGGCTTCACCCTCGGCTTCCGGCTCGTCGAGCAGGTCCGTGGGGATTTCGCCCGGTTCGGCGTTGGGGTCATAGGCTTCGGTGAAGCCGCCAGCCTCGGTGTCGAACAGCGCGTCGATCACGTTGACGCCGGTGGCCTGCAGGGCAGCCTCATCCGGCGAGCGGGCGACGTTGACCTTGACGCCAACC
>CAIXXP010000135.1 GCA_903923465.1 uncultured Sphingomonadales bacterium
AGCACGTGACTGAAAATCACGGTGTCGGCGGTTCGACTCCGTCCCCGGGCACCACTTCCAAACATTCCGGAAAACCGTTGCCACAGCCCTGTGCGAGCAGGCGTTCGGCGGCGGCCGGCGCAAGGTTTCGCACCCGCGCCAGCCCGATCAGCCGGATCAGCCCGCTCAGCCCTGCAGGATCATCTCGGCCGCGCGCATCGCCACCACCATCGCCGGCGCATTGGTGTTGCCCGAAACCAGCGTGGGGAAGATCGAGGTATCGACCACGCGCAGCCCTTCCACCCCCCGCACCCGCAATTGCGGATCGAGCACCGCGCCGGCGTCCGCGCCCATGCGGCAGGTGCCGGCCACGTGGAACGAGGTGCCCCCCAGATCCACCGCGTTTTGCAGAATGTCCTCGTCGCTGGCAATGGATGGCCCCGGCGCCTTTTCATGCACGATCCAGGGCTTCAGCGCCGGTTGCTGGCCCAGCTCGCGCAGCCAGCGGAACATTGACACCGCCGTCTGCCGGTCAATGTCCGCCGCGAAATGGTTGGCATCGACGAAAGGCTTCACGTCCGGGTCGGCGGACTGGATCTTCACCACCCCCTGGCTTTCCGGCCGGGTGAAATAGCCGAGGATGGTCAGGCCGGGATAGGGGTCCACCGCCAGGCCGTTTTCGTCCTGGGTGATCGAATAAAGGCTCACCCCGATCTGCACATCGGCGTGGGGCAGGTCGGGGCGCGACTTGATGAAGCCGCCCACCTCATGCGCGCTGTGGGTCAGCGGCCCGCCAGACAGCACGCCATATTGCAGCGCCGAGCGCAGCAGCCCCAGCCCCCGGAAATTCTTGTTCATGCTGTCGCCGGTCACGCGATAGACGGTTTGCAGATAGCGGTGGTCGCGCAGATTGCGCCCCACGTCGCGTGAATCCACCACCACCGGAATGCCATAGGCCGACAGCAACCCGGCCGGGCCGATGCCCGACAATTGCAGCAGCTTCGGCGACTGGATGGCGCCTGCCGCCACGATGACCTCGCGCCCCGCCACAAAGCGTGTGCCGGCCTTGTTGCGGATAGTAACGCCGGTCACGCGGTGGTCGGTGATCTCCACCTTCAGCACGTCGGTCTCGACCAGAACCTCCAGATTGCGCCGCTTGCGGGCCTCGCGCAGGAAGGCATAGGATGTGCTGAGGCGCTTGCCATGGGCAATGTTGCGCGTCTGATAGCCCATGCCGCCCTCACGCACGGCATCCACGTCGTTGATGTCATCGACGCGCGCCACGCCCATCTGCTGGGCGGCGGTCAGCACCGCCTCGCACAGCCCGTTGCGATAGGGGTGGATGCCGACATGCAGCGGGCCGCCCGTGCCGCGCCATTCCGCGCCGCCCAGCTCGTGGTCTTCCAGCTCGATAAAGCAGCGGCCAATCTCGTCCCAGCCCCAGCCGGTGCAGCCCATCGCCGCCCAGCCGTCGTAATCCATCGGCGCGCCGCGCATATAGACCATGCCGTTGATCGAGCTGGACCCGCCCATGGTCCGGCCTTTCAGCCACACTTCCTGCGGCCGGTTGGCCCCGGGCGAGACATCATAGGCCCAGACATGCGGGTTGGTGGGGCTGAGCAGCTTGCCAATGCCGCGCGGCATGCGGATCAGCGGGCTGGTATCATCGGGCCCGCTTTCCACCAGCAGCACGCGGGTGGCCGGATCCGCCGAGAGCCGATTCGCCAGCACGCTGCCCGCAGAACCGGCGCCAACGATGATGTAGTCATATGTGCCCATGGCCTATCCGCCCCATTCCCGCATGCTGTGAACCGCGCGCGCCATCGCATCCCGCAGCGGCCAAAACAAGGCCGCACCGCCGCCAATAACCAACAGTGTTATCTTTTCCCGGCGACGGCGCGTTTTACCCCCCGCGCCCCTTGCCAAGCCCGCGACAATGCGGTCTGCTCTCGGGGGCAGGAGGCTGAAACATGGGGCAAGTTCCCGAAGGCGACGGCGGTCAGGGCCGGCTCATGGCGCTGCCGCGCGGGGCCGGGCTGTTTTTCCCCGGCGATGCCTGCTCGGCCTTCGTCGTGGTGCGGGCCGGCACCATCGTTGTCACCCTCACCGCCGAGAACGGGCGCGAGATCGTGCTCTACCGCGTCGGCCCGGGCGAGATCTGCCTGCAAACCTTCGGCTGCCTGATCAATGGCGGCACCTATAGCGCGCAAGGCACCGCCGAGACGGATCTTGAGATCGAGATGATCCCCGCTGGCGATTTCGAACGCCGCATGGCCGGGGATCCCCCCTTTCGCCGGCAATTGCTGGTGGCGGTGGCGGCCCGCTTTGGCGATCTGGAGCGGCTGGTGGCGGATGTCGCGCTGTCGGGCATCGCCTTGCGGCTGGCCCGCGCGCTGCTGCGGCTGGCCGATGGGCGTGGCTGCGTGAACGCCACGCACGAGGCACTGGCGACCGAAATCGGTTCGGCCCGCGAGGTTGTCAGCCGCCACCTCGCCTTGCTGGCCCGAGACGGGCTGATCGAGGCCACCCGTGGACACATCACCCTGCTGCGCCCCGATGCCTTGCGCGCCTTGGCCAGCGAGGCGGCGCAGGTTTAGCCGCCCCCCGTCGGCCCATCCCCCCTGCGTGACAATGTCACAGACACGCCGCCGCCCAGGCGCGCATGGCTGAGGCTCACAACAGGAGGAGAACGAAGATGACTCGCAATGAAGGTGGACTGGATCGGGTGCTGCGCGTGATTTTGGGCGCGGTGCTGATCGCGCTGGTGTTTGTCGGCCCACGCACGCCGTGGGGCTGGGTCGGGCTGGTGCCGCTGATCACCGGGCTGGTGGGCCTGTGCCCGCTCTACAGCCTGCTGGGCATCCGCACCTGCCGCGTGAAAAACTAGGCGTCTCAACCCGGTCCGCGCCGCCCCCGGCCACCCGCCGGGCCATGGCCCGCTGCCAAGCTTGTGGGCTAATCCGCCACGGCATGCAGGGCGCAGGTTGAAGGCGCGCGCGGATCGGCCTATATGCGGCATCAGGCCCCGGCCCGGCGGTGCGGCTTCACCCGAAGCTGCCCCTGTCAGCCGGGGCTTGTCGTCTCTGCCTTGTGGGCGGCTTCGGGCATTGCCGAAGCGCCCCGGGCGCGGGCAGAATTGGCGGCTCACCCATACCGGACCATTTCGGCCAGAATTGAGGCCGGCCAGAATTGAGGAAATGCCATGTCCCGTCGCCGCCAGATCTATGAAGGCAAGGCCAAGATCCTCTATGAGGGCCCCGAGCCCGGCACCATTATCCAATACTTCAAGGATGACGCCACCGCCTTCAACGCCCAGAAAAAGGGCACCATCAACGGCAAGGGCGTGATCAACAACCGCATCAGCGAATATGTGTTCACGCGGCTCAACCACATCGGCATTCCCACGCACTTCCTGCGCCGTCTCAACATGCGCGAGCAGCTGGTGCGCCAGGTGGAAATCATCCCCATCGAGGTGGTGGTGCGCAATGTCGCCGCCGGCTCGATCAGCACCCGCCTTGGCATTCCCGAAGGCGAGCCGCTGCCGCACACGCTGCTCGAATATTACTACAAGGACGATGCGCTGGGCGACCCGCTGATCGCCGAGGAGCACATCGCCTGTTTCGGCTGGGCCAGCCACGAGGAAATGCACGACATCTCCAGCATGGCCATCCGGGTGAATGATTTCCTCTGCGGGATGTTCGCGGCGATCAACATCCGCCTCGTCGATTTCAAGCTGGAATTCGGCCGCATTTACGACGGCGACTACAGCCGCGTCATCCTGGCCGACGAGATCAGCCCGGATGGCTGCCGCCTGTGGGACATGACCACCGGCGAGAAGCTCGACAAGGACCGCTTCCGCCGCGATCTTGGTGGCGAGGAAGAGGCCTATCAGGAAGTCGCCCGCAGGCTCGGCCTGCTGAGCGAGGACAATGGCCCGAGCGAGGTGCTCGACCTGTCCAGCCACCGCAAGCTGCGCGGCAAGTAAGCCAGCGTTCAGCGGCTCGGGGGGGCTCTGGTGATGAAAATGCGGCCGCTGCGCGCCGGAGGCCGGCGATGAGCAGGCGGCCGCCCGGCGCCCGGATGGGGCCGCCCCGCGCGATGCGGGCCGCCTGCCTCCCGTTGGCCCACGCCTTCACGCTGGCCGCCGCCCTGCTGATCGGGAGCAATGCCCTGTGGGCCGCCCCCGCGCCTGCCACCACCGCCGCAACCATCCCGGC
>CAIXXP010000136.1 GCA_903923465.1 uncultured Sphingomonadales bacterium
ACCTGCGCAAAGCTCGGCATCTCATTCTACCAATTCCTCGGCGACCGCTTCGCCGTGCCGGGCGCGCCGTCCGTACCCAGCCTGCCAACCCTCGTCAGGATGGCGCACGCCTAGCCCGCCCGGAAATCTGCCCCGCTTACGTCGAGAGGGATCATGGCTGCACTCCGGTGATGGGCAGCACTTCTCCTACGCCCATCTATTAGCTACGCAGCAACCAAAATCGACCTTTACTTAGTAACCGTGTCGGAAATCGCGACCCTCACCGCCCCCACTTCTTCTGCACCTTCCCAAATCGCGTCTTCCTCGTCCCCGGCTTGCCTTCATTGCTACGCCCGACGATCGGCGCCTTATGCTCGCCACTTGGCAAGCCCAGTTCGGTCGACTCCAGCCGCCTGATCTCGTCCCGCAACCGCCCAGCTTCCTCGAACTCCAGGTCCGCCGCCGCCGCCCGCATGCGCTTTTCCAGATCCTCGATATAGCCGCGCAGATTGTGGCCAACGAGGTTGTTCACGCCCCCGAGGCCATTGGCATCCTCGATCTCCACCAGCACCCCGTCGCGCGAGGCGGTGTCTTGGATGATGTTCTGGATGTCGCGCTTGATCGATTCCGGCGTAATCCCGTGCTCGACGTTATAGGCATGCTGGCGGGTGCGGCGGCGGTCGGTCTCGGCGATGGCGCGTTCCATCGATCCGGTCATGCGGTCGGCGTACAAAATCACCCGCCCGTCCACATTGCGCGCCGCGCGGCCGATGGTCTGGATCAGCGAGGTTTCGCTGCGCAGGAAGCCTTCCTTGTCGGCGTCCAATATGCACACGAGGCCGCATTCGGGAATATCCAGCCCCTCGCGCAGCAGGTTGATGCCGACCAGCACATCATAGACCCCCAGCCGCAGGTCGCGGATCAGTTCGATGCGCTCCAGCGTCTCCACGTCGCTGTGCATATAGCGGACGCGCAACCCCGCCTCATGCATGAATTCGGAGAGGTCCTCGGCCATGCGCTTGGTCAGCGTCGTCACCAGCGTGCGATAGCCCTTGGCGGCGGTCTCGCGGCACTGGACGATGCAATCCTGCACCTGATCCTCCACGGGCCGGATCTCCACCGGCGGGTCGATCAGCCCGGTGGGGCGGATCACCTGCTCGGCAAACACGCCGCCGGCCTCCTCCATCTCCCATTTGCCGGGCGTGGCCGAGACGGCGACGGTCTGCGGCCGCATCGCGTCCCATTCGTTGAAGCGCAGGGGCCGGTTGTCGATGCAACTGGGCAGGCGGAAGCCATATTCCGCCAGGGTGATTTTCCGCCGGTGGTCCCCCCGCGCCATGGCGTTCAGCTGGCCGATGGTCTGGTGGCTCTCGTCGACGAACAGCAGGGCATTTTCCGGCAGGTACTCGAACAGGGTCGGCGGCGGCTCGCCCGGCAGGCGCCCGGTCAGGAAGCGCGAATAATTCTCGATCCCCGCGCAAGAGCCGGTGGCCGCGATCATCTCCAGATCGAAATTGGTCCGCTGCTCCAGCCTTTGCGCCTCCAGCAACCGGCCTTCCGCCGTCAGCTCCTTCAGCCGCTCTTCCAGCTCGAAGCGGATGGCGCGGGCCGCCTGCTGCATCGTCGGCCCCGGCGTCACATAGTGCGAATTGGCATAGACGCGCACCGAACCCAGCGACGCGCCCTTCTTGCCGGTCAGCGGATCGAACTCGGCAATCTCCTCTATCTCGTCGCCGAAGAAGGAAATCCGCCAGGCGGTATCCTCGTAATGCGAGGGGAAGATTTCCAGATTGTCGCCGCGCACGCGGAAGTTGCCGCGTTGGAAGGCGGTGTCGTTGCGCTTGTATTGCAGGGCCACCAGCTTGCGGATGATCTCGCCCTGGTCCTGCGTCGCCCCGGCCTTCAGGTCGAAGATCATCGCCGAATAGGTTTCCACCGAGCCGATGCCATAGATGCACGACACCGAGGCAACGATGATCACATCGTCCCGCTCCAGCAGGCTGCGGGTGGCCGAGTGGCGCATCCGGTCGATCGCCTCGTTCACCGAGCTTTCCTTCTCGATGTAGGTATCCGACCGGGGCACATAGGCCTCGGGCTGGTAGTAGTCGTAATAGGAGACGAAATATTCCACCGCATTGTCGGGGAAGAAGCTCTTCATCTCGCCATACAGCTGCGCGGCGAGAATCTTGTTGGGCGCCAGAATCAGGGCAGGGCGCTGCAGTTCCTCGATCACCTTGGCCATGGTGAAGGTCTTGCCGCTGCCGGTCACGCCCAGCAGCACCTGCGTCTTGTCCTCTGCCTGAATGCCGGCCACCAGTTCGGCGATGGCGGTCGGCTGGTCACCGGCGGGCTGATAGTCCGAGACCACGACAAAACGCTGCCCGCCCTCCGCCCATCCCTCGGCCCGCTCCGGCCTTATCGGCTTGTGGGGGACGAAGCTGGTGGAGGTGTCGGGCTCGTCCAGCCCCCGGCGGATAACGAGTTCGCTCATGCGGAGGAATATGGCCCAGCTTGCCCGGCGGGGCAATGGGGCGCAAAAGGGGCACGCGCAAGGCGAGGGCGTCAGCCAAACAGCGGACGAAGGGGCTTAAATCGTAATTTTCTTCGCAAGTGCAGCATAAAACGCTTGGCAAAGTGACGGCTTTGTTGCAGCCTCACCAAGCCTGAAGGGAGCGACAATGCCAGCACATACCCTCGCGCCATATGACGAGATGCTCGACGAGAACGGCAACATCCGCGAGGCCTATGCCGGCTATCACGCGTGGTTCGCCGCGCAGAATCCGAAGTGGCTCGCCGGGCGCGGGAAAGAGGCGGAAAGTTTCTTCCGCCGCACCGGCATCACCTTCAATGTCTATGGCGACGCGGCGGGGCAGGAGCGGCTCATCCCCTTCGACATGATCCCCCGCATCATCACCCAAAATGAGTGGACCAAGCTCTCCGCCGGCATCGAGCAGCGGGTGCGGGCGATCAACGCCTTCCTGCACGACCTGTATCACAAGCGCGAGATCGTCCGCGCCGGCCGCATTCCGGAGAGGATGCTGGCCAACAACGCCGCCTTCCTGCCCCAGATGGTCGGCTTCACCCCGCCGGGCGGCATCTACACCCATATCGTCGGCATCGATCTGGTGCGCACCGGCCCGGACGATTTCATGGTGCTGGAAGACAATGCCCGCACCCCCAGCGGCGTCTCCTATATGCTGGAGAACCGCGAGACGATGATGGCGATGTTCCCGGATCTGTTCAGCAAGGTGCCGGTGCAGTCGGTGTCGGATTACCCGCGCAGCCTCGCCCGCAGCCTGGCCGCCTGCGCCCCGCCGGCCTTTGGCGCCGGTGCCAGCCCGGGTCATCGCCCGGTGGTGGCGGTGCTCACGCCCGGCATCTACAATTCGGCCTATTTCGAGCACGCCTTCCTCGCCGACCAGATGGGCGTCGAACTGGTGCAAGGCAGCGACCTGATCGTTGAGGACGGGGCGCTCTACATGCGCACCATCCGCGGCAAGGAACGCCTGCACGTGCTGTACCGCCGGCTGGACGACGCGTTCCTCGATCCGCTAAACTTCCGCCCAGACTCCCTGCTCGGCGTGCCCGGCCTGTTCGACCTCTACCGCGCTGGCAAGGTCACCATCGTCAACGCCCCCGGAACAGGCATCGCCGACGACAAGGCGATCTACAGCTTCATGCCGGAGATCGTCGAGTTCTACAC
>CAIXXP010000137.1 GCA_903923465.1 uncultured Sphingomonadales bacterium
GAGTTCAAGGGCCACGCCATCGAGTGCCGCATCAACGCGGAAGACCCCTTCAACTTCACCCCCTCGCCGGGTTTGGTGGACAGCTATCACGCGGCGGGCGGTATGCATGTGCGCGTGGATAGCGGCCTTTACACTGGCTACCGCATTCCGCCCTACTACGATTCGATGATCGCCAAGCTCATCGTCTATGGCCGCACCCGCGAAGGCTGCATCATGCGCCTGCGCCGTGCACTGGAGGAAATGGTGGTGGAGGGCGTGAAAACCTCGATCCCGCTGCACCAGGCGCTGCTGCACCAGCCGGATATCCTCAATGGGGATTATTCGATCAAGTGGCTGGAAGACTGGCTGGCGAAGCGGGAAATTTGAGCAAGGGTTTTAAGGAATAGACTTGGGGGTGTTACACCCCCGAACCCCCATTCCTGTCCTGCTTAGCGATTCCCCCCTCGGCGTCGCGCCCTGCCGCAAAGCGGCATTAAAAGCCCGCGGCGCGGCGACCTAGTGCTACGCCGAACCGTCACTCAACAATGACAGTTCCGGGAGCGCGAGGGTCTAAGACCCTCGCATTAGTCCTGCTTTTTCTGCATGATCCTGCGGATGTCCCACAATTGCGCCTGCTGGGCGAGCAGAGCCATCGCCGCCATGGAGACCATCGAGGTAAGATCACTTACCGCATCATGAGAAGCAAGGATCGACACGATCAACAATGCCCCCCAAACAGACGGCAGAAAGCCAAGCACCAGCCAGCGAGGTGAATTGGCAACAGCCATTCTTCCCAAAGGCAACTGACCCTGCGGCAACGTCCTGTCAGCTTGACGTGCCACCATCACCATAAGCACCAGCAGCAGCAGGGCGATGACGACAAGATTCGCACATATAATCACTCCAGCGGCACACCCGGCAACTGCTTGGCCGTCCGGATTGTCAAGCTCGTCTTCACACTGCCCACATTGGGGGCCACCGTCAGGCGTGAGGTCAAAAATTCCTGAAAGCTCTGCAGATCCTTCGCCACAATTTTCAGGATGAAGTCGATCTCGCCGTTCAGCATGTGGCACTCGCGTACTTCGGGCAGGGTGCGCATGTGCTCTTCGAAGCCGCGCAGGGCATCCTCGGCCTGAGACTTCAGCGAGACCATGGCGAAGACGGTGATGGCAAAGCCCAGCTTCGCCCCATCCAGATCGGCGTGATAGCCGCGGATGATGCCGCCCTCCTCCAGCGCGCGCACGCGGCGCAGGCAGGGCGGCGCGGTGAGGCCAACGCGGGCGGCCAGTTCGACGTTGGTGACGCGGCCCTCGGCCTGCAATTCGCTGAGCAGGCGCCGATCGATGGAATCGAGATTTGCCATGGCCGCTTTGAAACTTTCCCCAAAAACCTTCGCCAAACGCGCGCCACCCGCAGACGGCGATCCTGCCCTTGCCCGCGAAACTTTCAAACGCGCGCGGGAATGATTGACCATCAAACCCGCCCGCGCCCGCAATAATATTGTGTATGCCCGCACCCGTCCCGTTTTGCAACGCGCCCCGCGTGCCGCTTTCGATTGCAGGGCAAGCTGCTAAGCCGGAATTCGGCGTGGAAGACGAGCTGCCCTTCCCCGCCGCCTTGGTCCCTTTGCGCAGCGCAAACCGGAATGATCGCCTGCCGTTTGATGCATTACGATGATCGCCTTGCCACCGTGCTGCGGCTGCCCACGCCCGGGCGGAACATGGCGCGCGTTCAGATGACGCAATTGCTTGATCTGCTGGGCGCCGCGCCCAGCGACGCGCGCGGCGATCTGCTGGACGAGGCCTATCTGCGGTTGAACACCCTGTGCAACGAATTTCCGCCCCACGAGATCGGCGCGATGGTCGCCGAGCCGGGTTTGCGGCTGCGCTCGCCCCGCCTGTTGGCCAGCCTTGGCCAATTAGGCCCCGCGGTGGCACGGGCCAGCCTGCATGTCGCGCAACTCGACGAGGCCTCATGGCTCGATCTCATCCCGGCGCTGCCCCCGGCCTGCTGGTCGCTGCTGTGGCAGCGGCACGACCTGGCGCCGACACCGCGCATGTTGCTTGCCCGGCTGGGCGCAGGCAATAGGGCGCTGCCGGATGCCACGTCGGCGCCCGACGCCCCTGCATCTTCCCCTGCCCCCGAAGCACCTGAAAGCCCCACCCCTGCCTCTGGCACCGGCGTGGAGCGGCCCGAACATATGGTCGTACAAATCCCCACCACGGTGCTGGCGCCGCTCACCGCCCCGGTTTTCCGCGCTGCCCCCGTGCTGGCTCCGCCGCCCCAGCCCGCGCCGCCGCCGGAGGCAGACGCTGCCGAAACGCCGGCGGTGGCTGATACCCCCGCCTCCGCGACTGAGGCCCCTGCCCCTGTGGCAGAGCCGCCGCAACAGGCCGCCGATGGCATCGGTGCGATTGTCCGCCGCATCGAGGCCTTTCGCCGCGCGCGCGAGGCAGCCCAGCGCGAGGCCGGCGCGGGCTCGCCCCCGCCGCAGGATGCCCCGCGCCTGCCGCTGGGCGAAGAACCCCAGGGGCCGACGACCGCCGCCTTCGACGTGGAGACCGATTGCGACGGCTGCATCATCCATGCCGATGCCGCGGTGGCGCCGATGGTGGTGGGCCTCGATCTGGCCGAGGTTGGCGCCGGCATCGCCGACGAGGCGGAGGCCGGGGAGGGCCCGGGCCTGGCCGAACTCATCCGCCACCAGCAGCCGATACGGGGCGCCATCGCCCGACTGGCCGGCGCTCCGGCGATAGCCGGCGGGTGGCTGCTGGATGCGGTTCCGCATTTCGACATGCTGGGCGGCCGGTTTGTCGGCTATCTGGCCCGCTTCCGCCGCCTGCCGCAGCCCGCCGGAGCAGTGGCGATCGCACCTTCCGCAGCCGCGGGCGGCGAGCCGGCCGACAGCCATGTCGACCGCCTGCGCCAGTCGCTGCACGAGTTGCGCACCCCGGTGAACGCCATTCAGGGCTTTGCCGAGATTATCCAGCAGCAGTTGTTTGGCGCCACGCCGCATGAATATCGCGCGCTGGCCGCCGCCATTGCCGCCGATGCCGCCCGGATGCTGGCCGGCTTCGAGGAGCTGGAGCGGCTGGCCCGCATCGACAGCGGCGCCATGGACATGGCCGACGGCGACAGCGATCTGGCCGACAGCGTTTGCGCCACACTGGCCCGGCTGGAGCATCATGCCGCCGCCCACGGCATCGGGCTGGAACTGGAGGGCCTGACCCGGCCGCTGCCCCTGCGGCTGGCGGCCATCGAAACCGAGCGCTTGTGCTGGCGCCTGATTGCCACGCTGGTTTCCGCCTGCGCGCCCGGAGAGAGCCTGCGGTTGCATCTGGCGCGGGACCGGGGCGCGGCCTGTCTGGATGTCAGCCTGCCCGCCACGCTGGCCGCGCTGCTGGAAAGCGATGGCGGCGAGCGCCTGTTCCACGCGGCCGTGCGGCCCGCGTTCGATGGGCCCAGCGCCGGCATGTTCGGCACGGGCTTTGCCCTGCGGCTGGCGCGGGCCGAGGCGCGCGCCGCGGGCGGCACCCTGATTGTGCGGGAAGGGCGCCTGTGTTTGCGCCTGCCGGGCTTGACCCGGGCCGATGCAGGCCATAGCCATGAACTTCGTGGGAAATTTTCCTGAATCGCGCTTTATCGACCGGCTGCCCGGCTGAAGGCATTTTTTGTCTGAATCGAGTATCATCGACCCGGCCAATCATCGCAAACCCGTCCAATTCAAGGAGGGGTTTGGGCAGCGCTATCTGCTGACGGTCGATACGGAGGAAGACTTCGACTGGACCGAGCCGCTGGCCCGCACCACCCACCGCATCGACAGTGTGACCAGGCTGCGCAAGTTTCAGCAGTTCTGCGAGGGGCGCGGGGTGGTTCCGGTCTATCTGGTCGACTATCCCATCGCAACTTCTCCGCTGGCCGCAGAGCTGCTGCGTGGGCCGCTGGCCGATGGCCGGGCAGAGATCGGCGTGCAGCTGCACCCGTGGGTCAGCCCGCCCAACGAGGAAGAGATAAACCAGTTCAACAGTTTCGCGGGCAATCTGCCGCCCTATCTGGAACGGGCGAAGCTGTTGAAACTGCACGAGGCGATCCTCACCAATTTCGGCCAGGCGCCGCTGATCTATCGCGCCGGGCGCTATGGCATCGGCCCGAACTCCGCCGCTTTCCTGCGCGAGGCGGGCATCGCCATCGACACCTCCGCCCGCGCCCGCTTCGACTATAGCGCCACAGGCGGGCCCAACTTCGAGAGCCTGCCGATCACGCCGTGGTGGGTGGGCAAGCCGGGCAGCCTGCTCGAACTGCCACTCACCACGGTCTATTCCGGCCTGTTGCGCAAGCTGGGGCCTGTGCTGTTTCCGCTGTCTGGCCGCCTGCCGGCGTTGCGCGGTGCCCTTTCGCGCGCCAACCTGCTCGAACGCATCCCCCTCACCCCCGAAGGCGTGACCGTGGCCGAGGCGCTGCGCGGCGTGGATATCGCGGTGAGGGAGGATCTGCCGGTGCTGGTGCTGTCGTTTCACAGCCCGTCGCTTTCGCCGGGGCATACGCCCTATGTGCGCACCCAGGCCGACCTCGACGACCTCTACGACTGGTGGCGGATCATCTTCGCGCGGCTGGGTGAGCACGGTGTGCAGCCCACCTCCGTGCGCGAAATCATGGCGTCGGTCGCGCTTGCCTAGCGCAGGCTGGGCGGCTAACGCGGGCGCTGGCCGCCTTTGGGCGGCGGGACGACGGATGGGCCTGTAGCTCAGCGGTTAGAGCTGGCCGCTCATAACGGCTAGGTCGCGGGTTCGAATCCTGCCGGGCCCACCATCCCCTCCCAATTCCGGCCTTTCCCCCTGCCGGACTTTCACCCGGCCGGAAGAATAGGCGTCCGTGCCCCGCGCCTCACCCCGCCTGGCCCACCAGCGGCAGGGCGCGGATGCGCCGCCCGGTGGCGGCGAACAGCGCGTTGGCCAGCGCCGGCGCGGCAGGCGGCAGGCCCGGCTCGCCAAGGCCGCCAACGGGCGCGTCGCTCTCGATGAAATGCACATCGATCACCGGGGCATCGGCCAGTTTCAGCACCGGGTAATCGGTGAAATTGCTTTGATCCACCGCGCCGCCGGTCAGCGTTATCGCCTCACCCAGTGCGGTGGAAAGGCCCATGAGAATGCCGCCCTGCACCTGCGCCTCGGCATTGCGTGGGTTCACCACCATGCCGCAATCCGCCACGGCATAGACCTTGTGCACCAGCGGCGTGCCATCGGGCTTGACCGAGGCTTCCACCACATGCGCGCAAATCGTGCCGAAACTCTCGACCAGAGCGATGCCGCGCCCGGTGCCCGCCGGCAGTGCCCCGCCCCAGCCACTGCGCCTGGCCACGGCGTCCAGCACCGCCAGATGGCGCCCGCCCGCTGGCAGATGCGCCCGGCGGAACTGGTAGGGGTCTTGCCCGGCCAGATGGGCCAGCTCGTCAACGAAGCTCTCGTTGTAGAAGCCGTGCTGCGAGGCATTTACCGAGCGCCAATAGGCGTCCACCTGGTTGGAGATGGTCTTGTAATGCCGCATCGCGGTTGCCGGCACGACATAGGGCAGTCCCGCTTCGGCCGTCGCATCGGCGAACTGGGCATAGTCGCTTTGCCACGCGGCGATCTTGCCATCGGCCCCCAGCGCGGCCTTCAGCCGGGCGGAGGATTGCGGGCGATAGGCACCCTGCCGGACATCCTCCTCGCGCGCCCAGATGATCTTGACCGGATAATCCACCTGCATCGCCACGCGGGCGATCTGCTCAATGATCTGGGTGTAGGGCGGGAAGCGCCGACCGAAGCCGCCGCCCATGATCATCGGGTGGAAGGTGACGTCCTCCACCGACAGCCCGGCATATTTGGCCAGCAGGTTACGCGTTTGCACCGGGTCCTGCGTGCCGCCCCACACCTCCAGCCTGCCGCCGGCATGGTGCCCGGTCATGGCGAAGGGTTCCATGGTGGCGTGGTGCAGGAAAGGCACGCGATAGTCCGCCGTCAGTTGGCGCGTGCCGGCACCGGCGAAGGCTGCGGCCAGGTCGCCGCTGTGCACGTCCTTGTCGGGCTTGCCCTCCGCGATACGCTGCGCCTGCGCGGTATGGATGCTCGCGCTGCTGATGGCGCCGTTGCCGCCATCGCTGAACTTTGGCGCCAGCGCCCGCGCGCCCTTCAGCGCCGGCCAATAGCCGCTGGCGACCACCACCACCGCATCATCCAGCGAGATGATTTTCTCGACACCCTTCACCGCCAGCGCCGGGGCCGGATCGATCGATTGCAGCTTGCCGCCGCGCACCGGGGCGGCGATGGCCGTGGCGACGCGCATGCCGGGCAGGGTAACGTCAATGCCATAGCGGGCGCTGCCATTCACCTTGGCGGGAATATCGAGGCGGTCCACCGGCTGGCCGATCAGCTTGTAGGCACCCCGGGCCTTCAGCGTGGGTTCGTTGGCCAGCGGACGTTCGGCGGCCGCTTCGGCCAATTCGCCATAGCGCAGCACCTTGCCCGATTTGGCATGGGTGATGCGGCTGTCCGACGCGGTCAACTCGGCCTGCGGCACCCCCAGCCGGTCGGCCGCCTCCGCCAGCAGGGCCAGCCGCGCCGAGGCGCCCAGCACCCGCATGCCATATTGCCCGGTGGCGCGGACAGCCGAGGACCCCCCGGTGATCTGGATCGGCGCATTGCGGGCCAGCAGCCCAAACACGGGATCGGGCAAGTGCCCCACCACATCCGGATGGCCGGACATTTGCCCGGCGAAAACCTTGGCCAGCGCGGCATTGCCAAAGGCATAGTCGGCCGGCGCCTGCTCGACGCGAATCTTGGCCCAGTCGGCATCCAGCTCGTCGGCCAGCATCTGCGCCAACGCCGTGTGCGAGCCCTGGCCGAAATCGATATGCGGCGAATAGACCGTGACCGTATCGTCCGCGCCGATCTTCAGCCAGCCGGCGAAGGAGCTTTCGCCCTTGCCGGTGGTGAGCCGCTTCGCGCGGGCCATCGCCGCGTCATTGCTCCACACCACCCCGAACATGCCCGCGCCCAGCGCCACGGCGGCGCCGACGAGAAAATATCTGCGCTTCAGCTTCATGCCACGGCTCCCGTCTGGTCGGCGGCCTGGCCCGCGACGGCATGGATCGCCTCGCGGATGCGCGGATAGGTTCCGCAACGGCAGATATTGGTCATGGCCGCGTCAATCTCCGCATCGCTGGGGCGCGGTGCGGTTTTGAGCAGGGCGGCGGCCGCCATCAGTTGCCCGGACTGGCAATAGCCGCACTGCGGCACCTGATGGGCGATCCACGCCACCTGCAGCGGGTGCGGGGCCGCCTCGCTGCCCCCCCCTTGGTTACCCAGTCCCTCGATGGTGGTGATCGCCTTGCCCGCTACCGAGGCCAGCGGCACGCTGCACGAGCGCGCGATCACGCCATCGATATGCACGCTGCAGGCGCCGCAAGCCGCAATGCCACAGCCGAACTTGGTGCCGGTCAGCCCCAGCTCCTCGCGCAGCGCCCACAGCAGGGGCGTGTCATCATCGGCATTGAACGAGACCGATTCGCCATTAACACGGGCAATTACGGGCATGGGCTTTCTCCCTAAACACAATGGCCGGTCCGCTGATGCGCGGCTGTGGGGGTGGTGCGATCATGCCGCGCGATTATGTCAGCTTCTGCCGCCCCCCGGCCTTGCTCGAACACTAGCGCCGGCGGGGGTTCTGTCAAACTGGCCGCGTGGGGCGCCCCCGTTTGCGGGATAAACGCCGTTTCACCCGCCGCGGCGCGAAAATCCGGTTGCCCCCGCCCCCAAGCCACTGCAATGCGCTGGGCAAGCGGGCGCTGCGCGCGCCCAGTGGGCACACACATTGAGCGGGACAACAATGGGGAAATTCGACCACCTCGTGGGCTCGGTGCTGGATAGCAGCACCTTCAGCTGGGATTCGGACCGGGCGCTGCTCTATGCTGTCGGCGTGGGGGCCGGCCTTAGCGCGCCGCTGGAAGAATTGCAGTTCACCACCGAGAACACGCGCGGCGTCACCCAGCAGGTCATCCCCAGCTTCCTGACGCAAATGGCCGGCAATGGCGACTGGCTGAAGGAGCTGGGCTTTCCCCCGCGCGATTGGGATGGGTTTCCCATTGGCCTCGTCCATGGCGATCAGGGCGTCTCGCTCGCCCGGCCGATACCGCCGGCCGGCACGGTCCATCTGGAGCAGGTGCTGGTCGGCATTTTCGACAAGGGCACGGGCGCGCTGTGCGTCACCGAGACGCGCATTACCTTCGCGGACACCGGCGAAGAACTCGGCACCACGCGCACGGGGCTGTTCGTGCGGGGCCAGGGCGGCTTTGGCGGGCCCCGCCGGCCGGCGGACGAGCAGCTGTGGGTGCGGCCAGACCGCGCGCCCGATCTCACCGTGTCGCTGCCCATCCCGCAGGGCCAGGCGCTGATCTTCCGCCTCAACGGCGACCGCAACCCCCATGGCACGGACCCTGCAATTGCGCTGGAAGACGGCTTCGACCGGCCGGTTTTCTTTGGCCTGGGCACCTATGGCTTCGTGTGCCGCGCGCTGCTGAAGGGCCTGTGCGATGGCGATGTCACCCGTTTCGGCAGCATGCATGGGCGGTTTTCGCAGCCCGTCCACCCCGGCGAAATGCTCGACACCCACATCTGGCACACCGACGATGGGGCGGTGTTCGAGACTTGGGTGCCCGGCAAACGCCTGGTGATCGATCGCGGGCGGTTTGGCTACGCCCGCTGACCAGCGCCACCCCCTAGGGCGCGGGGCTGGCTGACCACGCCTTGCGGAATTCCGGGCGGGGGTCTGCCTGCACATGGGGCGGCACGTCGAAAATCATCACCGCGCGCTGGTCCGTGGAATAGGCGGGCCAGTGGGGCAGCGCGGGCGAATTCGGGTTGCCGGTGCGGGCGAAGGCCACCAGCGTCTGGCTGAGCATCGTGCTCATGGCCTGAGCCTGCGGAGTGGTGCCGATCAGGCTGGTCACGTGGTCGGCATTATCAAACCACAGCGGCATGTCGATGCCGTGCGCGGCCTTCAGCACGCCGCCGGCCACCGGCGTGTTCCAGGCGATCCGGTACATATAGGTGGGCGCGGCGCCCTGTGCGGCCCGCCTTTCCGCGATCTCGACGCTGCCCTTGCCAAAGAAATTGTCCGCCATCATCCGGCCGAGGATCTGGGCGGGCGCGGCA
>CAIXXP010000138.1 GCA_903923465.1 uncultured Sphingomonadales bacterium
CTCGCCGCCTAAAACCCAACCCCAGACGAGGCCCGCCCTCCGCTAATTTACGCCGCAAACTGTGCCGAATGTTCTGACGACGGACAATCCGCGAGATTCAGAATCGCAACGTGCGGTGCGATCCGGGCAACCCGTTTCATAAGATCAATCGAGCTAGTCTCGACCGCGGGTCGCAGCTCGACTGCGGCGGGGAGCATCAGCTCGGTGGCCCGACGCAGCGCCATCGGCCGCTCGCCGACGATCAGCGGAAACGGCAGGCACTCGGTCATGCGCACCGCCGATCTGGCCGCCAAAGGGTGTTCGGGGGCAACCACCGCACCGACCCGCTGCTCCGAGCGCGCCACGACATGCAAGCGCGGGCTGTTTTCCATGTCATAGGCCAGGCCGAGGTCGACCTCGCCCGCTAGCACCGCCGCCACGAGTGCCTCGCGCGCGAGCACGCGCACGACGATCCGCACCCACGGGTGCTTCTCGCGGAAGGCCAGGATGGCGTCGGCCAGAAGCCCGGCGGCAAGTCCACCCATAGTGCCCATAACGATCCTGCCCCGCAGCAGGCCTTTCAGCTGTGCGATGCGATTGGTCGCCAGTTCGTATGACGCCATCGTCTCCCGCACATGCGCGAGCAGGATCTCGCCCATCGCGGTGAGGCGCAGGCCGCGCGGCATGCGCTCGAACAGCGGCGCGCCCAGCTCCGCTTCCAGCGCGAGAAGCTGCCGGTTGATGGCTGAAGCCGCAATATTGAGGCGCAGCGACGCCTGGCGGATCGATCCCGACGTGACGATCTCGTCCAGATAGCGAAGCATACGGTGATTGAGCATCGATGTGACTCCGACTGACGGGAGCACTTTCCGCCCGCGATGCCGAAAAGGCAACGCACCAAGCGGAAATCAATGCTTTTTGGACGGCGATGGTCGCCTTACCCTGCCGCTGGCGCTCAGACAGCAGTCCCGCTGGCGAGCGCGCACACCGATGCGGATGAACAGGCATGCGCCATTGACACACCAGATGAATCGACGCGGTGTCCTCGGCGGTGTTTTGGCCGCCGGCATCGGCACCCTTGGCGGATGTCGCCATCGCGGCGGCGATGGCGCGCGCATTCGTTTCCTGACCAACTGGTTCGCGCAGGCCGAACATGGCGGGTTTTATCAGGCGCTCGCCGGTGGGCTCTATGCGCGCGCCGGGCTCGAGGTCGAGATCGGCATGGGCGGCCCGCAGATCAACGGGTTGCAGCTCCTCACAGCGGGCCGCGCCGACATGATCATCGGCTATGACATTCAGGTGCTGAAGGCCATTGAGCAAGGGCTGCCGGTGACCACGGTTGCCGCCTCCTTCCAGCGCGATCTTCAGGGTATCATGTGCCACAAGGATGTCACCTCTCTGGCGCAGTTGCGTGGCCACAAGCTGCTGATTGCCTCTACCTCGCGCACGACCTTCTGGCCGTGGCTGGTGCAACGCTATGGTCTGCACGACGAGGATGCTGCGCCTTACACCTTCAACCTGCAGCCGTTCCTCGTCGATCCGCGCGCGGCTGTGCAGGCCTATCCGTCTTCGGAGCCGTATGAGGCGGCCCGGGCAGGAGTGCCGATCCAGTTCTTCCGGCTCGCCGACCAGGGCTATCCACCCTACGGAACAACGATCATCACCACGCGCGATTTCATCCGCCGCCGGCCCCAGGCAGTGCAGGCCTTCGTGCGCGCCTCGATGCTGGGCTGGCTTGAGTATTTGGCGCGGCCGGCGCTGGGGAATCTGCGCATTCGCGCGGCTAACCCGGCGATGACGCAGGCACACATCGATTATGCCGTCGCCTATCTGCGCCGCATCCGGGTGCTGGACGCGGGCCTGTCGGCGGGCGCCAGCATCGGCGCGATGACTGCAGAGCGCTGGCGCAGCACGCGTGATTTCATGGTCGCGGGCGGCACGCTGTCGCCGCATACCGACTGGACGCAGGCCTTCACCACCCGCTTTGTCGATAATCTTGCCATTCGCATGGACGACGCCGCATGACCGCCCCGGTTCCGCTCGATGAAGTCCCGCTCGATGCAGTCCCGCTCGATGCAGTCCCGCTCGATGGCGCCCCGCTCGACCCGCCGCCACCGGTCGAACTGCTCTCGGTAGAGAAGCGCTTTGCCAATGGCGTCCTCGGGCTGGAGCCGACGACGCTGCGGGTGAAGCCGGGCGAGTTCATCACCATTATCGGGCCCTCGGGTTGCGGCAAATCCACGCTGCTCAAGCTCGCCAGCGGCTTGGCCGAACCCAGCGACGGCCGGGTGTGGTGGTGGCGCGGCCCGTTTGCGCGGGTTGGCGAGAAGACCCGCCGCCTTGCCTTCGTGTTTCAGGATCCCACGCTGATGCCCTGGGCCAGCGTGGCCGCCAATGTGCGCCTCCCGCTCGATATCGGGCATGTCGACCCCACCGAAGCGGATGACCGGGTCGCCGCCGTGCTGGCCGAACTCGGCCTGTCGGACCGCGCCACCCAGCGCCCGCGCCAGCTGTCTGGCGGCATGCGCATGCGCACCTCGATCGCCCGCGCGCTGGTCACCGATCCCGACCTGCTGTTGATGGACGAACCCTTCGGCGCGCTCGACGAACTCTCTCGCAACCGCCTCGACGAGCGCCTGTTGCAGCTTTCCGCCGAACGTGGGCTCACGACGATGTTCGTCACGCATTCGATCTACGAGGCGGCGTTCCTGTCGACCCGCGTGATCGTGATGGCGGCCAACCCCGGGCGCATCTACGCCGAACACACGATCGATGCGCCGCACCCGCGCGGCGAGGCCTTCCGACTGAGCCCCGCCTTTGCCGACCACGCGCGCGAGTTGACCCGCTTGCTGACCGCCGCCTCGCTGGACACCCGGGGAAACCAGCCATGACCACGCTGCTGCACAACCGCGACCTTTTGCCCGTCGTCGCCCCGATCGCGATCGGCGCGATCATTCTCGGCGGCTGGCAGGTCACCTGCACTGTGCTCGCCGTGCCCGATTACCTGTTCCCCGCCCCCAGCAGCATCTGGCACGCGTTGTGCGGCAACTGGCCCACGCTGTTCCACGCCCTGCTCGGCACGCTCAAGGTCACCCTGATGGCCTTTGCCATCGCGGTCATCACCGGCACGCTGATCGCGCTGCTCTTTGCCCAGAGCCGGCTGATCGAGATCAGCCTGCTGCCCTATGCGATCATGCTGCAGGTGACCCCGATTGTCGCGATTGCGCCGCTGATCATCATCATGATCGATGATACGTTCATCTCGCTGGTGCTCTGCGCGGCGGCGGTGGCGATCTTTCCGATCATCTCGAACACCACAATCGGGTTGAAGGCGGTCGATCCCGGGTTGCTTGCCTATTTCCGCATGGCCCGCGCGAGCCGCTGGCAGCAGTTGGTCCGCCTGCGCATCCCCTCGGCGGTGCCATTCTTTCTCGCCGGCCTGCGCATCGCCAGCGGGCTGTCGCTGATCGGCGCGGTGGTGGCCGAATTCGTCGCCGGCACCGGCGGCCACAGTTCGGGCCTCGCCTACGAGATCCTGCAGGCCGGGTTTCAACTCGACATGCCGCGCATGTTCGCGGCGCTGGCCCTGATCACGTTCGCCGGGGTGGCGATGGCGCTGGCGATGGCAGGGCTGAGCCGCCTCGCGCTGACATGGCACGGGACCGGGGGAGACGACCAATGAACGACCGACCACAGGCCGACTCCGTCATCCGGGGCGCGCTTGGCATCCTCACCGGCAGGACCGGCGCGCATGAGCGGATGCACGGCGACATTCGCATCTCGAACGGCCGCATCGCCGCAATCGGCAACGTTCCCGCCCTCCCGGGCGACACCGTGCTCGACGCCGCCGGCTGCGTCGTCACCCCCGGCCTGATCAGTACCCACCACCACCTGTTCCAGAGCGTGCTCAAGGGCATCCCCGCCGGCATCGATGCCCCGCTCGAGCCATGGCTGCGCCTCGTCCCCTATACCCACTGCCACCTGATCGACGAGGAGGCGCTCAGGGTGGCGGCGGAGATCGGCATGGTCGAACTGCTGCTCTCGGGCTGCACGGCGATTGCCGACCACCACTACCTGTTCTCGCCCAGTTACGATTTCGATGCCGCCGAGATCCTGTTCGACACCGCCGAGCGCCTCGGCTTGCGGCTGACCCTTGCGCGCGGGGGCAGCACGCAGGGGCGGCTGTTTGATAACGATGACCTTGTGCCGATGCCGGTCGAGACGCTCGACGCGATGATCGATCACGTGGCCCGGCTGGCCGCGCGGTATAACGATCCGGGGCCGGACGCCATGCGCCGGGTGGTGCTGGCGCCCACCACGCCTCTGTGGTCACTCCCGCCCGAGGAACTGCCGCTGGTCGCGGCCGCAGCGCGGAGCATGGGCGTGCGTTTGCATAGCCATCTGTCCGAAACGCGCCACTACGTCGATTTCAGCCTCGCGACGCACGGGATGCGCCCCATCGAGTTCGTCGCCGAGCATGGCTGGGTCGGGCCGGATGTGTGGTACGCGCACCTCGTTCATGTCGATGACGAGGAGCTGGCGATCCTCGCCGCATCCGGCACCGGCATGGCGCACTGTCCGCAAAGCAATGGCCGGCTCGGCTCGGGCGTCGCCCCCGCCGACCGCTTCGAGGCGATGGGCGGGCGGGTGTCGCTGGGCGTCGATGGCGCGGCCTCGAACGAGGCTTGCGACATGATCAACGAGATGCACACCGCCTGGATGACCCACCGCGCGGTCAAGGGCGCTGGCGCGGTCCGCTGCGAGGACGTGCTGCGCTGGGCGACGGCGGGCGGCGCGGCGGTGCTGGGCCTCGATGCGGTCGGCACCATCGCCGTGGGCCAGAGCGCCGACATCGCCGTCTTCGACCTCGCCCACCCGCGCTATGCCGGCCTGCACGATCCGTTGATCGCGCCCGTGGCCAGCGGCGGCGGCGCGCATGTTCGCCATCTGATGGTCGCCGGCCGACAGGTGGTGACCGATGGCGTCGTGCCGGGGGTCGATCTTGCCCGCCTGTCTGCGCGGGCTGCCGCGGTCGTGCGGCGCATCGTCGCCACAACCACCAGCAAGCCATTGGAGATGCACCGATGAAGGATCACCCGATGGAAGAGCTTCGCCGTGAGGCAACGTTCGGCCATGTCGGCGTCGAGGTCGAGCGGGGGATCCCCGTCATCGATCTCGCCGATTTCGAGGAACGCCAGACGGAGATCGCCGACGCCTTGTGGTCCGCGGCCAGCGAGGTCGGCTTCTTCCAGATCGTTAACCACGGCCTGTCCGCCACCGAAATCGCGGAGGCGTTCAATCTGGCCGAGCGCTTTTTTGCCCTGCCGCAGGACATCAAGGCGCGGCACCCCTTGCGCAACAACGCCGGCTGGGAGTTCAAGGCGCAAGTCCGCCCATCAACCGGCACGCCCGACAACAAGGAAAGCTACCAGATCACCCTGCCGCGCATGGCCGGGCTCTGGCCCTCCGATGCCGAGATTGCCGGCTTTGAGGCGACATTGCGCGCCTTCGAGCACCGCAACTGGTTGCTCGGGATGAAAGTGCTCTCGTGTTTCGCGCGCAAGCTGGGCTTCGAGTCGGACTTCTTCACCCGCGCACATGATTGCACCGTCGCCGAGTATCAATGCACGCTGCGCCTGATCCATTACATGGGCATGGAACAGGCCAAACCCGCCGATTTCGCCTTGTGGCGCGCCGGTGCGCACACCGATTTCGACTGCCTGACGCTATTGCACCAGAAGCCCGGCCAAGGCGGCCTGCAGCTGTGCCCCGGCCACGAGGCGGGCAGCGACGGCTGGACCAGCGTCGAGCCGGCCGCGGGCGTCATCACCTGCAACATCGGCGACATGCTGATGCGCTGGAGCGACGACCGCCTGCAATCGACGCTGCACCGCGTGCGCATGCCGCAACCCGGCGAATACATGGGCCCGCGCCAGTCGATCGCGTTCTTCTGCCAGGCGAACACCGATGCCATAATCGCCGGCCCCGCAGGCAAGTATGCGCCGATCAACGCCGCCGATTACATTCAGCAACGCATCGCCGCGAATTTCTGATGCGGTGGCGCAGGGCCATAGTGGCCGCAGCAACCCTGGTGCTGGTGGTGGGGAGGCCCGCGCGAGCAGACAATGCTCGACAGGTCGAACGCATTCGACGACGCGCTCACGATACTCGGTGACCCGAAGGGCGGAACTGCGATCACCTCGCTTCTTGAGATATTCTCTCTCGCCGACCGGCATGGATTTCTTGAGTGAGCGCAGGCTATTTCTGCCCGACATTGGGAAAAGATCAATTCCGAGCGCCACCCATCGCATCCACATGAGGGCGTCGGATGCGATGATGAGCAAGAGAGCGGGCTGGCCATTCAGGCCGAACGCGGATGGATCCCGGCAATTCCCGCTTCAGCCTTGACCGCGGGCTGGCGGACCCTGCCCGGCTATATCAGGCGCAAGTCGGGCGCTCTCAACCCCGCTTTCGGACGCGCCCGTTGAAATCGCGCTTGCCAATCTGCACTCCCTTCATGCGCAGGATGTCGTAGGCGGTCGTGGCGTGAAAATAGAAATTCGGCTGAGAGAAGGAGAGCAGGAACTCTTCAGCGGAAAACTCCATGACATTGGTGCCGAATTCAAAGCGCATGTCCTTGCCGATAAAGGTTTCGACCTCGTCGGGATCTATCGCTTCCAGGGCGGCGATCGCCTGGGCGATGCGGTCGCGCAGGGCCTCGAATGTGGCGGGCGGCGTGGATGTGTCGGGCGAAAACGTCCCTTTCCGCACGCCCTCGATGGCGCCGATGGAATGCACGGCGGCAGATTTGACCTGATAGGCGAAGGGCAGCATGTCGTCCGCAAGACGGGCCTGAATGAGCGCTTCGGGCTCAATACCCTTCTCGCCACAAAAGGCTTCGGCCTTGCCGATCAGCCGCGATACCGAATTGAGTATCTGCAGGTAGGATGGGATTGTGGCGGCGTAGAGCGTGAAGGCCATGTCGCTAACTCCTGCAGCGGTGCGAATGCGTCAACCTCGGCGCATAGCAGATGGGCGTGCCGGTTATCGAGGAAAACCTCGCGGACCTGACCGGCGACATCCTGGCGAGGCCAAATTCTCGCGGTATTTCCATGGCTTTTCAGTTGCCCTGACCCGTCGACGGGTAAGTCAGTGCCTCACGACCCCGCCGTCGGTTCCTCGCCATGGGTGAGGCGGACCTTGAACCAGATCGCAAACAGCGCGGGCAGGAAGAACACGGTAATCGCGGTTCCGACCAGCGTTCCACCGATCAGCACGATGGCAAGCGGCCCGGCGCCCACGCCCGGCGCCGGCTGGGGATAGGCGGTGGAACGACCCGCGTGAAAGCGCATATGCCCTTCCACCCGCTGCTGCACCTGATGGATATGGCCATTCAGCGCCGTCACCGAGCCCCAGCCCCAATCCTGATACAGCGCCCACAGCGGAAAATGCGACAGCACGACAATCGGCGTGGAGGCCGAGAGCCCCGCGAGATCAGCCTGAAGCCAGGCGAGCTGGTCGGCACCCAGCGCGCCCATGCCCTTGGCACCCAGTTGCACCACATTGACCAGCGCCACGAAATGCACGCCGTTGGTATCGAAACTGTACCAGCCATTGCCCAGGCCTTGCGGGGCGAGGCGGGTGATGAAAGGCCGAGGATCATTGCCGTTCACCATGGCGTGCTCGCCGGGCACGACATGGATGGGGCAGGCCGATTTCGCCCAACAATTGCCGGACAGAGACGACAGAGTGGACCCATCGGTGAATTGAGAACATAATGTGAACATTATTCCCGATTCGCTGTATGGTCCATCATGTCAGTCCATCCCTTCGTGGGGCCTGCCCCCGCCGCATCCGCCCCTGTGAAGCCAGGCATGCCGGGCCTGTGCCCGGGCCAGTTGCATGAGTTGCATGCCCATGCGCAAGATTGGGCGTCAGCGCTCGCCTTCGCCCTGACGGCCGCCCCGGATAATCGCGCGCCGCTGGTGCTGGTGCGCAGCCCCCGCCGGGCGGGTTTGCCGCTGCAACCCTATGGCGAGGGGCTGGCGGCCCTCGGCATCGATCCCTCCCGGCTGCTGATCGTGGTCGCGCCCGACGAGATGGCCTTGCTGCGCGCGGGGCTGGAGGCGGCGCGCTGCCCGGGCCTGTCGGCGCTGATCGTGGAAAGCTGGGGGAAGCTGGCCGCCTATGACCTCACCGCCAGCCGCCGGCTGGTGCTGGCCGCCGAGCGATCGGGGCTGCCGGTGATCGTGCTGCGCCTGGATGCCAGCCCCCGCGCCAGCGCCGCCCATAGCCGCTGGCTGATCCGCAACCTGCCCTCTCTACCCCAGGCCGCAAACGCTCCGGGCCAGCCCACCATCGCCATCGAACTGCTGCGCCAGCGGGGCGGGCCGGCAGGACAGATCTGGCAGCGGGAATGGAACGATGCAGACAAAGCCTTTCGCGACCGGCCCGCGCCGCTATCTGGCGCTGTGGTTCCCTTTCCTGCCCTGCGAACGGGTGATCCGCACCCTCGCGTCGCATGAAGCAGACGCCCCCTTCGCGCTGGTGGCCCGCGCCGGCAATGCGCTGCGGCTGAGCGCGGTCTGCCCGCGCGCGGCCGCGCGGGGCCTTGCGCCGGGCACGAGCCTGGCCGATGCCCGCGCCCGCTGCCCCGACCTTGCCACCGCCCCGCATAACCCCGAAGCCGATGCCCGCGCTTTGGCGGATCTTGGCAGGCGGATGGGGCGTTTCACCCCGCTGGTGGCCAGCGATGCCCCCGACGGGATGCTGCTCGATATTACCGGCGTGGCGCATCTGTTCCGCGGGGAGGCGGCACTGGCCCGCGCCGCCATGGCAGAGGCCGGTCTCACCGCCCGCCACGCTCTGGCCGACCACGCCGCCGCCGCGCGGGCCCTGGCGCGCCATGGCGCAAACCCGGGCGACAACGATGTGCGCGCCCTGCCGGTGGCGGCACTGGAACTGCCGGATGAGGCGCTGGCGGGGCTGCGCCGGGCGGGGCTGCATAGGCTGGGCGATCTGGCGCGGCGCCCGATGGCCGGGCTGGCCGCAAGGTTTGGTGAGGAGGCGACCACCCGCTTGCGCGCCATTCTGGGCGAAGGGGCCAGCCCGCTGCATTCCAGCCCCGCCCCGGCCCCGATCCGCGCGCATGCCCGCTTTGCCGAGCCCATTGCCCGCACCTGTGACGTTCTGGATGCGATCGAGGCCCTATTGGCCGAGGCCGCCCGCCAGATGGAAGCGCGCCGCATCGGGGGGCGGCGCTTTATCGTGATACTGGAACGCTGCGATGGCGCACGTCGCCGGCTGGAGGTGGAAACCGGCCTGCCGACACGCGATCCCCCGCCGGTGATGCGCCTGTTCGCCGAAAGGATCGACGCCCTTGCCGACCCGCTCGACCCCGGCTTCGGCTTCGACGCGATTGGCCTGGCGGTGCCCCGCACCGAGCCTTTGGCGGCGCGGCAAGCCGAACTGGCGGGCGATGACGCCGGGGAGGACAGCATGGCCGCGCTGATCGACCGGCTCTCCACCCGGCTGGGGCCGGGCAATGTTCTGCACCTCATGCCCGTCGACAGCCATATGCCCGAGCGCGCCCAGCGCATGTCGCCGGCCGCGCGAACCCCGCCCCCGCTCTGGCCCGCCGCGGCACAGGCGATGCCGCGCCCGCTGCTGCTGTTTGACCCGCCACAGGCGATCACCGCCATCGCCTCTGTGCCCGATGGCCCGCCGCAGCGCTTCCGCTGGCGCGGGCTGCTGCACGAGGTCACCCGCGCCGAAGGGCCCGAGCGCATCGCCCCCGAATGGTGGCGCAAGGTCGATGGCCACCTGCCCGGCCATGGCCTCACCCGCGATTATTACCGCATAGAGGACGGCGAAGGACGGCGTTTCTGGGTCTTTCGCCACGGCCTGTTTGGCGAAAGCAGCGATCCCGCCTGGTATATCCACGGGCTATTCGCATGAGCGAAACTTTTGCCGAGCCCGTTGCCGCCACCGCCTTCAGCTTTCTGCGCGGCGCCAGCCATCCTGCCGAGATGGTGGCACGGGCCCAGGCTCTGGGCATGGGCGGCATCGGCATTGCCGACCGCAACAGCGTGGCGGGCGTGGTGCGCGCGCATGTGGCGTGGAAGGATCTGGGAGGATTGGGCTCCGGCTTTCGGCTGATCGTCGGCGCGCGGCTGGTGTTTGCCGATGAGACACCCGACATCGTCGCCTATCCGGTGGATCGCGCCGGCTGGGGGCGGCTGACCCGCCTGCTGACGCTGGGCAACCGGCGGGCGGAAAAGGGCGAGTGCACGCTGCATCTGGCCGATCTGCTGGCCCATGCCGAGGGGCTGGCCCTGATCGCCATGGATGCCGCCGCCGATCTGCTGGCCCGGCTGCGGGCGGCCACCCCCCATCTGTGGCTGGCCGCCACCATGCCGCGTGCGGGGCGCGACGCGCGCGAACTGGCCCGCCGCAAAACGCTTTCCGCCGCCACCGGGGTGCCGCTGGTCGCCACCAACGACGCGCTGTATGCCACGCCCGACTGCCGCCCCCTGCACGATGTGATAACCTGCATCCGCGAGGGGCGGATGGTCCGCACCGCCGGCCGCCTGCTGGCCCCCAGCGCCGAACGGCACCTGAAAGCCCCCGCCGAAATGGCGCGCCTGTTTGCCGCCTGCCCGCAGGCGATAGCGGCAACGCAAGACCTCTTCGCCACCATTGCCTTCACCCTGGATGATCTGCGCTATGAATATCCGCATGAGCCGGTGCCTGCCGGCCACACCGCGCAGGGCTGGCTGGAGGAACTGGTCGAGCGCGGCGGCCGGGCGCGTTTTCCCGATGGCCTGCCCGCCACCTATCGCGCCATGCTGGACGAGGAATTCCACCTGATCGCCCTGCGCGGTTATGCCCCCTATTTCCTTACCGTGCACGATGTCGTGGCCCATGCCCGCAGCCTCGATCCGCCCATCCTGTGCCAGGGGCGCGGCAGCGCGGCCAATTCGCTGGTGTGCTATTTCCTCGGCATCACCCCGGTGGATCCGGTGAAGGAAAAGCTGCTGTTCAGCCGCTTCCTGTCCGAGGAACGCGACGAACCACCCGACATCGACGTCGATTTCGAGCACGAACGCCGCGAGGAGGTGATCCAGTACATCTACCAGCGCTATGGCCGGGAACGGGCCGGTATCGTCGCCACCGTCATTCATTACCGCCAGAAGAGCACGCTGCGCGAGGTGGGCAAGGCGCTCGGCCTAACCGAGGATGTGACGGCGCGGCTGTCGGGCACGATCTGGGGAAGCCGGGGGGGCAAAGCCTTGGCCGAGAGCCGCCTGACCGAGGCCGGCTTCGATGGCACCAATCCCGAAATCGCCCGGCTGCGCGACATGGTGGAACGCTTGCTGGAGTTTCCACGCCATCTCTCGCAGCATGTCGGCGGGTTCGTGCTCACCGAAGGGCGGCTCGACGAGCTGGTGCCGATCCACAATGCCGCCATGCCCGACCGCACCTTCATCGAGTGGGACAAGGACGATATCGATGCCCTGGGGCTGATGAAGGTCGACGTTCTGGCGCTGGGCATGCTGACCGCCATCCGCAAAAGCTTCGTGCTGATGCGGCAGCATGGCCTCGGCGACTACACGCTGGCCACCGTGCCGCGCGAGGACGAGGCGACGTTCGCCATGCTCCAGCGCGCCGATTCCATCGGCACCTTCCAGGTCGAAAGCCGCGCGCAGATCGCCATGCTGCCCCGCATGAAGCCCGCCTGCCTCTACGATCTCGTCATCCAGGTGGCGATCGTGCGGCCCGGGCCGATTCAGGGGGGCATGGTCCATCCCTATCTGCGCCGCCGCAATGGCGAGGAAGCGGTCAGCTATCCGGGCCCGCCCGGCGAGATGCAGGACGTGCTGGGCAAGACGCTGGGCGTGCCCCTGTTTCAGGAGCAGGCGATGAAGCTGGCGATTGTGGCGGCCTGTTTCACCCCGGCCGAGGCCGATGGCTTGCGCCGGGCGATGGCCACCTTTCGGCGCCACGGCACCATCCACCATTACCAGACCAAGCTGGTGGAAGGCATGGTGGCGCGCGGCTATCAACGCGATTTCGCCGAACGCTGCTTCGAGCAGATCAAGGGCTTTGGCGATTACGGCTTTCCCGAGAGCCATGCCCAGGCCTTCGGCTGGCTGGCCTATGTGTCGAGCTGGCTGAAATGCCATTACCCGGCGGTGTTCACCGCGGCGCTGCTCAACAGCCAGCCGATGGGCTTTTATGCCCCCGCACAACTGGTCGGCGATGCGCGGGCGCATGGGGTGAAGGTGCGCCCCATCGATATTTCTGCCAGCCACTGGGACAACACGCTGGAGGCAGAGCATGTGCTGCGCCTCGGCCTGCGCCAGATCAACGGTTTCCGGCAGGAATGGGCGCAAGCGATCGTGGCGGGCCGCCCCTTCGCCGATATCGAGGATCTGGCCCGCCGCGCCGATCTGCCTGCCCGGGCAATGCGCCTGCTGGCCGATGCCGATGCGCTGCGCTTGCTCGGACCCAATCGCCGTGAAGCGGGCGGGTCGATAATCCGGCGTGAGGCGGGATGGCCGATAACCCGCCGTGAGGCGGGATGGGACGTGCGGCGCCTCCCCCCGCGCCAGCTCGACCTGTTCGCCGCGATGGATGCGCCCGAACTGGGCGCAGAGGCCGACCCAGCCCTGCCGCCCATGCCGCTGTCGCAAGAGGTGGCGACCGATTACCAGGTCCAGCGGCTGTCACTGCGTGGCCATCCGGTGCAGTTCCTGCGTGAGGCTCTGGCACGCGAGGGCGTGCTGAGTTGCGCCCTGGTGAACGCCGCCAGAAATGGCGCGCGCGTGGCCTGCACCGGGGCGGTGCTGGTGCGGCAGCGCCCCGGCAAGGGCAATGCCGTGTTTATCACCATCGAGGACGAGACCGGCATCGTCAACGCGCTGATGTGGGCGCGCGATTTCGAGGCCCAGCGCGCCGCCGTGATGGCCGCGCGGCTGATGCAGATCGAGGGCATCGTGCAAAGATCAAAGGAAGACGTCGTGCATCTGATGGCCAGCCGGGCGATCGACCGGACCATGCTGCTGGACCGCATCGCCGGATCGGACGGCGCGAACCCACCGGCCCCGCGTGCCCCCGGCCACCCACGCCAGGCCAGGATCATGCCCCGTTCGCGCGATTTCCACTAGGCGGGCGTTCGAATGAGCGACCGATACGGGCTTCAATCGCGGTTTCCCGCAAATCAGCATTTCGTCTCCGCGGTGGAGGTTTCCATGAATGGCATCGAACTGCGGGACCGCGCGTTCATCGCCGCCATCGCCCAGGGCCGCAAGCCCAACTCCTCGGTTGGCAAGGTGCTCGATTGCTATAGGGTGCCGGGCGAACTGGAGCGCCACCTGAAAGCGGCGCGCTGACGGGAGCGATTGGATGGTTGGCATGCGGCGGATTAACGGGCGGGCGGTAAACCCGGTGGGGCTGGGCTGCATGTCGCTGTCGTGGGCCTATGGCACCCCGCCCACCGATGCCGAGGGCGAGGCGCTGCTGGGCCGCGCGCTGGATCTGGGCTATAATCACCTCGATACCGCCAATATCTATGGGCTGGGCCACAGCGAAACCCGCATCGGCAACGCGCTGAAGGGCCGGCGGCGCGAATTCTTCCTCGCCACCAAGATGGGCATCCTAGTGCGCGGCGCAACGCGCGGGGTGGATTGCAGCCCCGAGGCGATCCGCCGCTGCGTTGATGAATCGCTGAGCCGGCTACAGACCGACCACATCGACCTCTATTACATGCACCGACGCGATTTCGCCGTGCCCATCGAGGAATCGATGGGGGCGATGAAGGAACTGATCGCCGCCGGCAAGATCGGCGCGGTCGGCCTGTCGGAAATGAGCGCCGAAACCCTGCGCCGCGCCCATGCCGTGCATCCCGTGGCGGCGATGCAGACCGAATATTCGCCATGGACGCGCAATCCCGAGATCGCCGTGCTGGAGGCCTGCCGCGAACTGGGCACTACTTTCGTCGCCTTCTCGCCGGTGGGGCGCGGGGTGCTGGCCAATGGCGTGCGCGACATGGCCGAATTACCGGCGAAGGATTTCCGCCACAACATGCCCCGCTTCAGCGCGGAGAACTGGCCGCATAACCGCGCGCTGATCGAGCAATTCAACGCCATCGCCGCGCGCGGGGGGGTGAGCCCGGCGCAACTGTCGCTGGCCTGGGTGCTGTCGCGCGGCGACCACATCGTCACCATCCCGGGCAGCGCCAATCCGGCGCATGTGGCTGAAAACATCGCGCGCTGGGATTGGGACATCCCCACCACCGTCGCCGCCGAGGTCGACGCGCTGATCAACCAGAGCACGGTGCGCGGCCACCGCTACAGCGAAGCCATGCGCGGCACGATCGACACCGAGGAATACGCATAGGCGCGCGATACGGGGAACTCACTCCAATCTGTCGATCAACGCCATCGCCGCCTGCGGGTTGTGGACCTTGTGGCCGCTGATGACGTAGAGATAGACGTCGCGCGGGGTTTCGGCGGCGCCGGATTGAACGCAGTGCAACCCCTTGGGCGCCTGCCCCCGGGCCATGGCCTTGGCCCGGGCGGCCCAATCGTCCAGCCCTGCCGCGCTGTAGCCGAGCGGCTCGTGTTCCGTGGTGCCCATGATGCGGGCGTAGACGAAAGGCGCCGTGGCATCGGCGATTTGCGGATAGGCGCCATCCGCCGACAGCACCGCCGCGGCGCCATGATCGCGCAGCATGTCGACGAAGGCCTGCGTGCGAAAGCTTTCGTGCCGCACCTCCACCGCATGCCGCAGCGCGTGCCCTTCGTGCGAGGCCGGCAGCAGCTTGAGGAAGGCTGCGAAATCGACCGGATCGAAGTGCTTGGTGGGCAGGAACTGCCAGTTGATCGGGCCGAGCTTGGCCTTCAGCGCCATCAGCCCACCGGTGATGAAACGCTCGATGCTCGGCCCGGCTTCCGCCAGGACCCTGCGATTGGTGGCAAAGCGCGGCGCCTTCACCGAGAAGACGAAACCCTCCGGCGTCTCGTCATGCCATTTGGCGAAACTCTCCGGCTTTTGCGATCCGTAATAGGTGCCGTTGATCTCGATGGATGTCAGCTTGCTGCTGGCGAATTCCAGCTCGCGTTTTTGCGGCAGGCCTTCGGGGTAGAAGCTGTGGCGCCACGGCTCGTAGACCCAGCCGCCAATGCCGATGCGGATTGTGCCCTTGGCCTTCTTGCCCATCCCCTAGCTCCATTGGTGCTGCGTGTTTGTCCAACATTCTTGCCGTCGGGCGGTTCCGCCACGCGGCGGGCCTATCCGGTCGCGCTCACGCTGTCTCCGCCGTGGCCACGGGCTGCAATACGACCAACCGGAAATCGCCGCGCTCGGCCTCGGCCAGCGTGTGCTGGGTGAAGGCAAGCGGGCCATCCTCGGGATGGGCGAAATGGCGCAAGCCACCCTCGCGCGCCAGCACCGCCTGTTGTTCCCACCCCTCGCGGAATTCCGCACTGTTTTCGCGCAGCCACGCCAATACCGCATTCACTCGGGGGTCGCCCAAAACGCGGCCATAGTCGCGGCGGAACTCGGCCAGCACGCGCTGGCACCGCCCGTGCCAATCCGGCAGCAGCATGCGGGCCTGGGTGTGGGTGAATATGTAGCGCAGCAGGTTGGGCGCCCGGCCCTCTGCCCCGTCGAACCGGCCCACGAACAAGCCCACGAACAAGCGGCGCGCCGCCGCGTTGGCGCAGCACACCGTCCATGCCGGATCCAGCCCATAGGCGGGCCATGGCAGGGCGCCGGCCAGCGCCGTGATAGCGGCGGGCGCCTCGGTGGCAGGCTGAGCGAAGGGGTCGGCGGGGTCGTGGCGGCCGGCGAGGGTGAACAGATAGGCCCGCTCCGCCCGCGTCAGGCTCAGCCCATCCGCCAGCCGCGCCAGCGTTTCAGCGGAGGCGCGCACCTCGCGGCCCTGCTCGATCCATGCCACCCAGGTGACGCCGATGCCGGCGCGCGCGGCCAGCTCCTCGCGGCGCAGGCCCGGGGTGCGGCGACGGCGGCCCGGCGTTTCGGGGGCGATGCTTTCGCGGCGGGCGCGCACGAAGGCGCCCAGCAGCTTGCGGTGGTCCTCTTGCAGCATGGCGCGGCTTATAACAGGATAAGGATGTCTATTGTAACAGGCTAATTTGCGCCCCACAACGCGAGGCCAAGGAGATGACCATGACCGCAGATCACGACAGCCTGGTGCAAAGCCAGTTCGGCGCGCGCGCCCACGATTACGTTACCAGCGCCGTCCATGCCCAGGGCGCCGATCTGGCGCGCATCGGCGCGATGGCCGCGCAATGCGCGCCGGCGCAGGCGCTCGATCTGGGCTGTGGCGGGGGTCATGTCAGCTATGCCATCGCCGCCCATGCCGCGCGGGTGACGGCCTGTGATTTGTCCGAGCAGATGCTGGCGGCGGTGGACGCCGAGGCGGCACGGCGCGGCATCGGCAATATCGCCACCAGCCGCGCCGCCGCCGAGGCGCTGCCTTTCGCCGATGGCAGTTTCGATTTTCTGGCTTGCCGCTTTTCGGCCCACCACTGGCAGAACATCGCCGCCGGCCTGTCAGAGGCACGCCGTGTGCTGCGGCCCGGCGCGCAGGCGGTGTTCGCCGATGTGGCGGCCCCGGCGCTGGTGGCGGCCGATACCCATTTGCAGGCGGTGGAACTGCTGCGCGATGGCTCGCATGTGCGCGACTATTCGGAGGGCGAATGGCGGGCGATGCTGGCGACAGCCGGCTTTGTCGTGGAGGCCGTGCAAACGGCCCGGCTGCGCATGGGTTTCGCTGATTGGACCGCGCGCATGCGCACCCCCGACACCCACGCTGCGGCGATCCGCAGCCTGCAGCGCATGGCCAGCAGCGAGGTGGCGAGCCATTTCGCCATCGAAGCCGATGGTTCGTTCACGCTGGATACGCTGCTGACCGAGGTGCGCTAAGGCTTAGGCTGCCACCGGGCGGCAGGCGGGCTATCCGGCCTCGCATGAATCCAGTTGCGCGAGGATTGCCTGCATGCGGGCCGCCATGCCCACATCGGCGTCTCCCGCCGCCCGGCAGAGCCAGTCGCGTGCCGGCGCCAACCGGCCCCGCCGCAGCAGGCCGACCGCATGGTTGAACTGCCCGCGAAAATACCCCGCCTCGGCCGAGCGCCGATACCAATCGGCCGCCGCGACAGGATCGATGGGCGTGCCCCAGCCTTCCTCGAGGCAGCGCCCCAGCAGATTCATCGCCCGGGCATGGCCGCGATCCGCCGCGCGGCGATAGAGCGCCACGGCGGCGGGCTGATCCCGCGCGCCCCCGCGCCCATCGAACAGCAGATTGGCGTAGTTGTATTCACCCCAGCCGTGCCCCGCCGCGGCAGAGCGGTGATACCACGGCGCGGCGGCGGCGGCATCGGCCACGCAGCCCCAGCCCAGTTCCAGACAGCGGCCCACCATGTTCATCGCTTCGGCATCCCCCGCCTGCCCGGCGCGGCGGAACCAGCCCAGCGCCGCCGCCTTGTCCATGGCCAGCCCATGCCCTTCCAGCAGCATGCGCCCCAGCGTCACTTGCGCGGCGACCACGCCGTGCGCCGCCGCCGCCTCCACCCACGGCGCCGCCTCGACGGGGCTGCTCCCCAGCGCCAGTTCCAGTTCGCCCGGGGGCATGGCGGACAGGCGGGCGATCCGGGCCACGTGGTCCTCGGCCCGCCGGGCGCGCGCCACGCAGGGCAACACGGCGGCAGTCACAGCTCGCCCCATTCGCGCAGCAGATTGTGATAGAGCCCCGTCAGCCGCACGAGGGCCGGATCCTCGCCCAGACTCGCGCTCAATTCCTGCACCGACTGGTCGAGATCATACAGCATCTCGCGCCGGTCACGATCCTTGACCATGCTCTGAATCCAGAAGAACGCGGCGAGCCGGCTGCCCCGCGTGACCGGCGCCACCCGGTGCAGGCTGCGCGCCGGGTACAGGATCATGTCGCCCGCCGCCGGTTTCAGCGCATGCTCGCCGTAGGTGTCCGCCACGATCAGTTCGCCGCCGTCATAGCTGTCGGGATCGGACAGGAAGATGGTGGCGGAGAGATCGGTGCGCAGGCGGCTGCCGGTGCCGGGAATCTGGCGCACGGCATTGTCGATATGGGTGCCGAATTCCATGCCCTTGTCATAGCGGTTGAACAGCGGCGGAAACACCCGCGCCGGCAGCGCCGCGCTCATGAAGGCGGGCGAGCTTTCCAGCGCGTGCAGCACCATCATGCCGAGTTCGCGCCCCTCGGCACATTCCGGCCCGATCTGCAGATTGCGCTTGGCCAGTGCCGACTGGTGGCCGGCGGTGATCCGGCCATCCGCCCAGGCCACCGCATCGAGGCGCGCGCGCAAGATGGCGACCAGATCGGGCGGCAGGATCGCGGGAATATGCACCAGCACCGGCTCAGTACCTTATGGCCGCGGTGAACAGCGCGGTGCGGCCAGGCGCCGGGATCACATGGTTCTCGGACGCGGTGGCGTAATAGGAATTCTGCCAGGCCAGCCGGTTGAAAATATTGTTGACGTTGACCCGCAACGAGAGGTGCCTTGTGGGGTTCCACACCGCCATCGCATCCACCAGCACATAGCTCGGCAAGGTGGCTTGCCCGGCAAAATCAGCATTGCGCCGGCCCAGATAATTGCCGCCAACGCCCAGTTCGAAGGCGTCGGAGAACTCATATTCGGTCCACAGGTTGGCGGCATTGCGGGCGACATTGGCCAATGGCTTGCCCACGGTCGCGGCGGTGGTGGAGGCCACCGTCTTGCCATCGAGGTAGGTGTAGCCGGCGGTGATCTCCCATTTGGCGGTCAGGTGCCCGGTCAGCCCCAGCTCCAGCCCCTCCACGCGCTGGTTGCCGGCCAGCACCAGCTGCGTCGGGTGGTCGGGGTCGGTCACCTGCGCATTGTCGATCTGGGTGCGGAACAGGGCGGCGGTGCCGACCAGCCTGCCGCCCAGCCAGTCCATCTTGGCACCCACCTCATAGCTGGTTGCCTTCACCGGGCCCAAATTGGCGGTCTTGGCGTTCAGCGACAGCGCCTCCGCCGATGGGTCGAACGAGGTGCCATAGGAGGCATAGAGGCGGGCATGGTCGCCGGGTTTGAACACCACCGCGGCGCGCGGGCTCCACACATGGTCGACATGGTCGAGCGGCAGCAGCGAATTCGGCGAAACCCCAGCCATCAGGGCCGATGGACGATAATGCGCCGAGAAACGGTCATAGCGCACCCCGCCGGTCACGTCGAACAGCCGCCCGATGTGCAGCGTGTCGGTGACATAGGCACCGGTGGCATAGGCGGTGGTAACGCCCAGCGTCCGGCCCTGCGCGATCGGCGATGGCTGATAGGGGTTGGGGTTGAGCAGGGGCGTGGCCGGGGTCTCGCCCGGCGCGCCAAAGGGGTTGGCAAAGCGCAGGGTGTTGTCCTGCTCGCGGCTGAACTCGGTGCCCGCCACCAGCGTGTGCGAGACAGGCCCGGTGGTGAAATTGGCGGTCAGGTCGGTCTGGTTGGTCAGATTGGTGCGGTGGTCGCTGCTCGACGGGGAATCACGGCCCACCAGCACCTGATCGAGCGGAGTGTTGGCCCCCGGCGCCCCGGGACTGCCGCCATAGGCGAAGTTGGGCGCGTTGAAGCGGTCGATGTCGCGATAGTCGCCGTAGCGCAGCGTATTGGAGAGCTTCACCGCATCGCTGAACGTATGGCGGTAATGGGCGGTGACCACATTCGCGGTGGCCTGAAAGCGGTCGCTGGCCAGGCCATAATCGGAGGCGCGCGGCACCGGCGCCGGGAGGCCATTGATGAAGGGGATGCCCACATCGGGCGTGTCGTTCTGTTCCTGGTGCAGATAGGCGACTGTCAGCGTATCGGGGCCGCCGATGCCAAGCGAAATGGCGGGCGCCACGCCCCAGCGGCGATTGCGTACGAGGTCGCGCCCGGCAACGCCGCTGTTCTCGCCCATGGCGTTGATGCGGATGGCGGCATGGTCGCCGATGGGCTGGTCGATATCGGCCGTGGCGCGGATCTCGCCATTGGTGCCGCCCACCACAGTGGCGGCATAGAGCGGGGCCAGTGTCGGCGCTTTCGAGACCTGATTGATCGCGCCGCCGGTGGAGCCGCGTCCGAACAGGATGGCCGAGGGGCCCTTGAACACCTCGATGGTCTCGGTATCGAAACTGTCGCGCGAATAGATCGCGGCATCGCGGACACCGTCGAGAAAGAAGTCATTATAGGCGGGGAAGCCGCGCAGGTTCACCGTGTCGCCGCGCGCCGAGCCTTCGCCGGCGTTGAGGGTGATGCCGGGGACATTCTTCAGCGCATCCTGCAGCCGACTGGTGGCCTGCTGTTCCAGCGTCTTGTGGCTGACGATGGTGATGCTCTGCGGCGCGTGGGCGGCGCCTTCGGGGATTTTGTCGCTGGTCAGCGAGCGGACCCCGGTGACGACGATCTGCGCGGCATTGTCGTCATCGCCGTCGTCGTCGCCGGGCTGATGGCCTTGCGCATGTTGCGCCAGCGCTATCGCCGGGGCCAGCGTTCCGCCCAGCAGTGTTCCGGTAGCCATTAGTCGAACCGCACGCATATCTTTCCCTTTCGCTGCGGACACCGGACATTCTGCCCGTCGTGTCAGCCTGTTGGTCCTCTAATGCTAATGCGAGCGATTCTCATTAATGTCCAGAGGGAATTTGTGCGGCGGGGGCAAGGCACGCCAGCGCGCCACAGACGGCCGGTATGGGGTGGGAAATCGGGTGGTTGTGCCAAGGGCGTCGGGGCCCGCCGTGTACCCTGGGCGCGGGCCGTTGGGCTGGTTCGGGGCTGATTCGGACGAAGCGGCGCCACGGGGGAGCGATTGCGCCATGCTGTTGGGGGTTGGATGTCGGGGGCCGCGTTTGGCCCTGCTTTCCATCCGCTCCCCAGCCCCGTCCGCCCAGCCATGGGCGCCGGGGTTAACGCCGGACTACCTGGAGGCGAACAGCAGGCGGCCCGGCCCGAGTTGGGCGAGCAGCCCGGAAATCTCCTGATGCGACACCGCGAAACAGCCCTCGCTGCGGCCAATCCGCCCGTGGATCAGCGCGAGGGCACTGTCGACATAGCTGGCGGAATGGATGACAATGCCCCGGCTCTCGGCCAGGGAGTTATCGGCATCGAGCCCGAGCAGCCGCCGGGAGGTGCCATGCTTTCCCGCATAGGTCTCGCCGGTCAGGAAGCTGCCCTGACACGAGGCGTTGGAGCCCGGGCGGTTCGACAGCTTCTCCACCCAGCCGCTGTTGGCCGGATCAGACCCCCGGCCATGGGCGACGAGCAGGCTCGACGCCACCCGGCCGTTGCCAAGGTCCACAAGATGCAGCCGCGGCTGGTGCGACGGCACGGAAAAATCGACAATGCCGATCATGTCGCGGTGGGTAACGCTGGATGCGTGGCTGTTCAGGGCCGCCATTGCGCGCGGCAGCAAGGCGGGGCTCTCGCCCGATTTCACCGCAGCGAAACCGCGCGACGCAACCAGCCCGGCAGCACTCGCAGCAACGGCGCCGATAAACCCGCGCCTGTTGAAATTCATCTCTGGCAATCCCGGAAGAGGTAATGCCGCCCTGTAGGACCGGCGCGGCGGGCATTCAAATCGCCGGGCGGTATTTGAGATGAAGCGGTACCTGTGTGCGCCGCTCGCGCCTTTGGGCCCCGCTTTATCGGCGCGCGCCTGCTTAAGGCCCGCCGAATCCGGCTCTCCGACCTCCTGCTCAGGCCTGACGATTCTCGCCAGAGGGCGGCGCCGCGCCGCGAGGGCCGGGATTCAGGAGGTGATGTCGGCTATCGAAGTGAGCCCGGCATGGGCTGGGCCGTCCCCCGCCGCGGCGGGCACCGGGCTCAGCGAAATTTGCCGCGCCCCTCTGGCCAGCGGCAGCAACAGCAGCGGCGCGGCGGTCAACACGGCGATCAGCGCCCAGGCATCGTTGATGGCATGGACCAGCGCCGCCCTTTCGACCATCGCGCCCACCATCCGCCGGGTTGGCGCGTCCAGCGGGTGCCCGGCCATGGCGGCGAACAGCGCGCGGGGGATGCCAATGGCCGCTGCCACATCGGCATCGCCGTGGCGTAACTGCCCGACAATCTGCCGGGCATGGGTGGGGGCGCGACTGAAAATCACCGTGTCGATCAGCGCGAGGCCAATCGCCCCGCCCAGATTGCGCATCAGGTTGAACAGGCCGCTGCCATCGGCAACCTGCGCCAGGCTGAGATGGCCCAGCGCCATGCGCGTGGGCGGCAGCAGGCAGAACATCACGCCCGCGCCGCGCAGGATCTGTGGCACGAACATGCCGTCAAAACCCGTGTCCTTCGTTTGCGAGGCACTCAACCACAGGCCGGCCGCGAACAATACAAAGCCGAACAGCGTGAGAAGCCGCGCGTCGACCCGCCGCTCCAGCGCCACGGCCACAGGCGCGGCCAGCAGTTGCGCCACGCCCGTCACCAGCATGATTTCGCCGATGTGCAGCGCGCCAAATCCGCGGACCAGTCCGAGGAAAAACGGCATCAGATAGGTCGAACCAAACAGCCCAACGCCCAGCACGAAGCTGAGGAGGCAGCCAATGGTAAAGTTGCGATTGGCAAAGGCGCGCAATTGCACCAGCGGATGGGCCGCCGCCAGGGTTCGGGCAACGAACAGCCCGGCGCCCAGGGCAAAGAGCGACAGCAGGGTCAGCACCCGCGCGGAGGCCCACCCGAGATCCGGCGCATCCTTCAGGCCGATTTCCAGCGCCGTAAGGCTGGTCGCCAGCGCCGTCAGGGCCAGGGCGTCCACCTGCCGCAATTCGCGCCAGACAACCGCGCGGACATCCAGCAAGGTGGCCGCGCCGACAGCGGCAACGATGCCGGGCACGATGTTGATGAGGAACAGCCAGTGCCACGAATAGGTCTGGGTGAGCCAACCGCCGACAATGGGGCCGATGGTGGGCGCGAACACGGCCACCACGCCGGCAATGGTGGTGGCGGGCCCCTGCCGCGCCTCGGGAAACAGCAAAAACACGGCGGCGAACACGGTGGGGATCAGAGTTCCGCCGGCGAAGCCCTGCACCACGCGAAAGGCGATCAGGCTGGAAAACCCGCCGCTGGCCGCGCAGCCGGCAGAGGCCAGGGTGAAGATGCTGACCGCCAGCACGAACAGGCGGCGCATGCCCAGCAGCCGGGTCAGATAACCTGTCAGCGGAATCGCGACGATCTCGGCGGTGAGATAGGCGGTCTGCACCCAGCTCATTTTCTGCGCGCCGATGCCCAGCGCCTGCTGGATGGTCGGCAGCGAGGTGGCCACGATCTGGATGTCCAGAATGGCCATGAACATGCCCAGACACATCAGGATGAAACCGGCCCAGGTGCGCAGCGTTACGACAGCGGGCGCCAGCCCCACCGACGCGCCCGGGTCGGGACTCATCGGCGGTGCCCGCGGGGCAGGCCCCTGCTCCGGCGCTGGC
>CAIXXP010000139.1 GCA_903923465.1 uncultured Sphingomonadales bacterium
GGCAGCCTGGTGCAAATCATGATGCTGCGCCGCCTGCAACAGGCCGGGCACAAGCCGATCGTGGTAATGGGCGGCGGCACCACCAAGGTGGGTGACCCTTCCGGCAAGGATGAATCGCGCAAGCTGCTTACCGCCGACACCATCGCGGCCAACATCGCCTCCATCCGCACGGTATTCGAGCGCTTCCTGACCTTCGGCGATGGCCCGACCGACGCCGTGCTGGTGGATAATGACGAGTGGCTGAGCGAACTGGGCTATGTCGAGATGCTGCGCACCGTCGGCCCGCATTTCACCATCAACCGCATGCTCACCTTCGATTCGGTGAAACTGCGCTTGGATCGCGAGCAGCCGCTCACCTTCCTCGAATTCAACTACATGATCCTGCAGGCCTATGATTTCCGCGAACTGGCGCTGCGCCATGGCTGCCGCCTGCAAATGGGCGGATCGGACCAGTGGGGCAACATCATCAACGGCATCGAGCTGACCCGCCGCATGAGCGGCATCGAATTGTTCGGCCTGACCACCCCGCTGCTCACCACCGCCGACGGTGGCAAGATGGGCAAGACCGCCTCCGGCGCCGTGTGGCTGAACGAGGAGCAACTCCCCAGCTACGATTTCTGGCAATATTGGCGCAACACCGATGATCGCGACGTCGGCCGCTTCCTGCGCCTGTTCACCGACCTGCCGCTCGCCGAAATCGCCCGGCTGGAGGCGCTGGAAGGCGCCGAGATCAACGCCGCCAAGGTGGCGCTGGCCAATGAAGTAACCCGGCTGTGCCGTGGCGAGGATGCCGCCCGCGCCGCCGAGGCGACCGCCGCCGCCACCTTTGCCGGCGGCGCGCTGGGTGGCGACCTGCCGGTGGTGGATGTGCCGGCCGAAGGCATGAGCGTGGTTGCCGCCCTCACCGCCATCGGCTTTGCCGCCTCGGGCGGCGAGGCCAAGCGCAAGATCGCCGAGGGCGCCGTGCGACTGGGCGACGCGGCGGTGGCTGATGCGGGGCTGCTGGTTAAGCTGTCCACCGGCGAAGAGATCAAGCTCAGCCTCGGCAAGAAGAAGCACGGTATCCTGCGCGGGGCCTGACCCCACCCCAATGCCGCGCTAATGCCGCGCTAATGCCCCGCTAATGCCGCGCTATTCGCCTCACTAAGCCCTCGTTAACCGCTTTTGCCGGGGCGGCAGACTATTGCCGCCTTTACGTTATCTTCGGCAATTTCCTGCAGGGTGGCCTTTAACGACCAACCAATGGGAACAGGCAAATGGCAGGTGGCGCACAGCTCTCCGTAACCGATCTGAGGCGATCCCCGCGTCATCCCGTAAGCTTTGGCGTGACGGCCGAACATGCGCGAAAGGGCGAATTTCCGCTGGAGATCCGCAACATCTCCGCGCATGGTTTCATGGCCTGCGGGCTGAATCAGGCCGATGGCGGCGAACTGGGCCGGGGTGAGCGACTGACCATCCGCCTGCCCCACGCCGGGCGAATCGAGGCCCATCTGATCTGGCGCATGGATGATTCCGCCGGCTTCCAGTTCGAAAGAATTATTCGCCTCGACGATTTTTCCGCGATGATCGAGACCATCCAGCCCAACCCGCGCCTGCGCCGGGGGCGCTAAGTCGCCGGGCCTAAAGCGCCGGGCCAGACGCGCCGGGCCTGAAGCGCCGGGCCTGAAGCACGGGGGCCTGAAGTGCGGGGGCCTGAAGCGCCGGGAATTCGCGCCGGCTTGGCAATTCGCACGGCGGATGCCATGACGCGGGGGTGACCCCCACCCCGCCTGCCCCGCCCGCCCCTGCCACCCCCATGGCTCCCAAATCACCCCTCGCCCTCGCGCAATACCGCCGTTTCTGGCTGGCGCGCGGCACCGCCTTCATGGCCGCCAGCGGCATGGTGGTGGCGCTCGGCTATCAGTTGTACGATGTCGCCCGGCGCGTGGAGGGGATGAGCATCGCGCAGGCCTCGTTCATGCTCGGCCTGCTGGGGCTCGCGCAATTCCTGCCGATGTTCGTGCTGACCCCCGTGGCCGGTGTCGCCGCCGACCGCTTCGACCGGCGCCATGTTGCCGCGCTGGCGCTGGCGGTCGACCTGTGCCTTGCCCTGACCCTGATGCTGGCTACCGCCACGCAGCACGTCAGCCTGCCGCTGTTGTTCACGCTGGGTGCGGCGCATGGTTCGGCGCGGGTGTTCATCGGCCCGGCGATGGGCGCGATGACCGCAAGGCTGGTGCCGCCCGACCTGCTGCCCCGCGCCATCGCGCTCAATTCCATGGCGATGCAGGCCGGCATGATCGCCGGGCCGGCCCTGGCGGGCTTCCTCTATGCCGCGGGGCCGGCGCTGCCCTATGCGCTGGCAGCAACGCTGGTGGCCGTGGGCATGGCCAGCGTCCTCAGCCTTGGCCCGCTGCCACCCAGCGCCGATAACCGGCAGACCCACCCGCTGCGGCAGGTGGCGGATGGCTTCGTTTTCGTGCGCTCGAACCATTTTCTCCTCGGCTGCGTCACGCTGGATCTGTTTGCCGTGCTGCTGGGCGGGGCGACGGCGCTGCTGCCGGTCTATGCCCGCGACATTCTGCATGTGGGCCCGCTGGGGCTGGGGCAGATGCGCTCGGCAACGGCTTTGGGCGCGGGCGCGATCGCGCTGTGGTTCTCGGTGCGGCCGATGAACAGCAATGTTGGCGTGAAGATGCTGTGGGCGGTGGCGGCCTATGGCGCGGCAACGGTGCTGTTTGGGGTTTCGCGCAACTATGCGCTGTCGCTGCTGGCGCTGGCGCTGGTCGGCGCGGCGGATATGTTCTCGGTGTTCATTCGCAACAGCCTGGTGCAAATCCACACGCCGGATGACATGCGCGGCCGGGTTTCGGCCATTTCCGGCCTCGCCATTTCGGCCTCCAACGAGTTGGGCGAAATGGAATCGGGCGTCGCCGCCTCACTGCTGGGCGCCACGGGGGCGGTTGTTTTCGGGGGCGTTGCTGCCATACTGATCACCGCGCTGTGGACATGGGCGTTCCCCGAGATTCGCCGAGCCCGCACCTTTGCGCCACCGACGCCGGGACAGGAGTAAAAACGATGAAAGCAGACAGCGTTCTCGCCACTATCGGCAACACGCCCCATATCCGCTTGTCGCGCCTGTTTCCCGACCACGAGGTTTGGGTGAAGAGCGAGCGGGCCAACCCCGGCGGTTCCATCAAGGATCGCATCGCTCTGGCCATGATCGAGGCGGCGGAGGCCGACGGCAGCCTGAAACCCGGCGGCACCATCATCGAGCCGACCAGCGGCAACACCGGCATCGGCCTGGCCATGGTGGCGGCGGTGAAGGGCTACAAGCTGGTGCTGGTGATGCCCGAATCGATGTCGCTGGAGCGGCGCCGGCTGATGCTGGCCTATGGCGCGACCTTCGACCTCACCCCGCGCGAAAAGGGCATGAAGGGCGCCATCGAGCGGGCGAAGGAGCTGATCGAGGCCACCCCCGGCGCGTGGATGCCGCAACAGTTCGACAACCCCGCCAACATCGCCATCCACGTGGCGACCACCGCGCGCGAAATCCTGACTGACTTCGCCGAAACGCCGGTTGATGTGGTGATAACCGGCGTGGGCACCGGCGGGCACCTCACCGGCGTTGCCGAGACACTTAAGCCCGCGTGGCCCGGGCTGAAGGCCTATGCGGTGGAGCCGACGCTCTCGCCGGTGATATCCGGCGGGCAGCCGGGGCCGCACCCGATTCAGGGCATTGGCGCGGGCTTCATCCCGTCCAATCTGCACACGCAGTCGATCGACGGCGTGATTCAGGTCGACCCGGCCGATGCCAAGGCATGGGCGCGGCGCTGCGCCACCACCGAAGGGCTGCTGGTCGGCATTTCCAGCGGCGCGACGCTGGCGGCCATCGCCCAGAAGCTGCCGGAACTGCCCGCGGGTGCGCGGGTGCTGGGCTTCAACTATGACACGGGCGAACGCTACCTCTCCGTCGCCGACTTCCTGCCGGAGTGACGGCGGCCATGAGCGGGCTGGAGAGGATCGACTACGCCGACGGCGCCACGCCGCTGGCCGGCTGGCTGGCGCGGCCCGCGGGCACGGCGCGCGGGGCGCTGCTGGTGTTTCCAACGATCGTGAACGTCACCCCACTGGTGGAACGGCGCGCGCGCATGCTGGCGGAGGCCGGTTTTATCGCGCTGATCGCCGATTTCTATGGGCAGCCGGTGGCCAGTTTCGAGGCATCACGCCCGCTGGCGGCGGATTTGCGCCGCGATGTGGATGGCTATCGCGCGCGAATTTCGGCGGCGCTGGCGGCGCTGCGCAGTGTGCCCGGCACCGAGGGCCTGAAGCTGGGCGCGCTCGGCTATTGCATGGGCGGGCAGGCGGCGCTGGAACTCGCGCGCATCGGGGCCAACATCGCCTGCGCGGTGAGCTTCCATGGCGAACTGAGCACCGGCCGGGCGGCGGAGCCGGGCGCGGTCTCGGCGCGCATTCTGGTGTGCCATGGCGATGCCGACCCCATCGTGCCGCGCGCGCAGGTTCTGGGCTTTTGGGACGAGATGGCGCGGGCCGGTGCCAACTGGCATTTCCACGCCTATGCCGGGGTGCGCCACAGCTTCACCGACCCGGAGGCCGACTCGCGGGGCATGGACGCGATCAAATACGACGCCAGCGCCGACCGCCAGAGCTGGGCGGCCATGATCAGCCTGTTCGACGAGGTTTACGGGCCAGTCTGATCACCCGGGCCTAGACCCGCGGGCCTAGACCCGTTCCAGCGCGTCGCCATTCAGCCGGCGGTAGAAGCAGCTGGTGGCGCCGGTGTGGCAGGCCGGGCCCTCTGGCCGCACATACATCACCAGCGCGTCCTGATCGCAGTCCACGCGAATCTCCTCGATGCGCAGGAAGTGGCCCGAGGTTTCGCCCTTCAGCCACAGCCGCCCGCGTGACCGGGAATGGAAGTGGGCAAGGCCGGTCTCCCGGCTGCGGGCCAGAGCTTCGGCATCCATGAAGGCGACCATCAGCACCTCCTTGCTGGCCGAATCGATTGCAATGGCGGTGAGCAGGCCCTTGTCATCGAAGCGGGGCAGGAAGGCGGTGCCGGCTTCGCGATCAACGCTGGTGATCGGGGATTCGGGCTGAGACATTCGGTTACAATCCTGTTGCGGCGTAATTGCCGCCGAATTGTTGCACGATAACCACAGAAGCGGCGCAAAATCCACTCACAGACGTGAAGGCCCTTTATCTTTTACCCCCACCGACGGCAGAAAGGCTCGTGGCTTTGAGGGAAGCCGCAGGTGGTGTGCCACAGCGCTGGGGGGCGCGAAGGGCAGGCCACCACCCAAGCAGCGGACTCGGTATTCCGAGCGGCCTTGGTTCAGGGAAGCGGTTACGGACGGCGCGCATCCGCGCGACGATCGGGCCAGAAAATGAGGTCTGGGCGGGAACCATAGGGTTCTCTGATCGCGAAATGCGGCGCCCACCAGTTTATGAATGCAGGTTTCGTCACGGAGACGCCCGAAGCACATGCTTCGGGCGTTTTCGTTTGGGCACTGCCCCGGAGGACGTCGGCGCCGTCAGATGTGCGGCAACTCTGCCCCCACCACCCGGGCGAAACAGGCAATCCGCACCCGCTCCACCCCGGCCCCGCGCAGCGCCGCGATGCAGGCGTTGGTGGTGGCGCCGCTGGTCAGCACATCGTCTACCAACAGCACCCGGGCGCCCGACAGCCGTGCCGCCATCCGTCGGTTCACCGCGATGGCCCCCACCAGCGCCCGCGCCCGCTCCTCGCGCCCCAGGCCCCGCAGCGAGGGCGTATGCCGCCGCCGCACCAGCCCATCGACCAGCAACCCCGCCCCCGTGTGCCGGGCGATCTGCTGCGCCAGCAGCGCCGACTGGTTGAACCCGCGCCGCCACAGCCGCCAGCGATGCAGCGGCACCGGCACCACCAGCCAGCTCGAATCCACCCCCTGCAGCCGCGTCGCCATCAGCCGCGCCAGCAACGGCGCCAGCGCGATGCGACCCGCATGCTTCAATGCCAGCACCAACGCGCGCGAGGCGGCGTTGTAATGGGTGGCGGCGGTGATGCCGTCGTGTGGCGGCGGCTCTGCCTGGCAGGGGGCACAGATCTCGCCGGCATCGCTGGCATGGCGCGCGGGAGCCTGACACAGCGGGCAGCCATCGGCACCCGGCATCTCCAGCCCGGCCCAGCATGCCGCGCACAGCCCCGGGTGGCCGCCGGCATGGCCGACCGTGGCCACCCCGCACAGCGGGCAGCGCGGCGGGAAGATCAGGTCGATCACCGGGGCGAAGGCGTTTTGCAATCCCATGGGCAGAGTAAACATCGGCGCGGCGCCGGGCGCAATGGCGGATCGGTGCTTGCGCGGGGCGCGGCGGCGCGGCAGGGCTCGCGCATGGCCTCGCAAAGTCCCCCCGCCCCGCCCGTCATTTTCTCCCCTGCCCGCCGATTGGCCGCGCGGCGGCGAATGCGCCGCCTGCAGGCGCTGCCCGATGCGCCGCGCTATCTGCTGGAGGATATGGTCGAGGATGTGCTCGAACGGCTCGCCTTTCTGCGGGTTGCGGCCGGCCGGGCGCTGGTGGTGGGTGATGTGCACGGGCAATTGGCGGCGGCGCTGGCGGCGGGTGGCTGGTCGGTGGCGCGCGCCGACCCCGCCCCGGTGGGCGACGAGATCGGCCTCGACGAAGAGCATCCCTACCCCGCCGCCGGTTTTGACCTGATCGCCAGCCTCGGCACACTCGATACGGTGAACGATCTGCCCGGGGCACTGGTGCATATTCGGCAAGCACTGGCCAGTGGCGGGCTGATGATCGCCAGCATCATGGGCGCGGGCAGCTTGCCCTTGCTCCGCCAGGCGATGCTGGCGGCCGACGGCGACCGCCCCGCCCCGCGCCTGCACCCCGCGGTGGATGTGCGCAGCGGCGGGCAATTGCTCCAGCGCGCTGGCTTTGCCGATCCGGTGGTCGATGGGCGCGGCCTCGATGTCTCGTTCCGCTCGCTGGCGGGGCTGGTCGGCGATGTGCGGGCAATGGGGCTGGGCAATGTGCTGGCCGACCCCGGGCCCTGCGTGACCCGTGCCGGGCTTGCGCGCGCGCGGGCCGCCTTTGCCGAGGCCGGCGTGGAGGGGCGGACGGTGGAACGGCTGGAGATCCTGACCTTGAGTGGGTGGCGGAAATAAGGGCTAAGGTGCGAGGGACTCGTCCCTCGCACTCCCATTACTGTCCACGTCGTGCGCAATCGCGGCGTGGCGCCAATTGGCTGGGATTGAAAGGCGCGGCGGGTTGCGCGTTGCGGCGAAGCCGCCCTCAAATCCCCTCGGGCTCCGGGAGAAAACGCCACAAGGAAACACCACGCGGACAGTAAAGGGGAGCGCGAGAGTGTAACACCCTCGCATCCTAACCTTCTGCTACGCCTTCAGCCTTCCCGCAGCAACCGGGCGAGACCTTCCTCCAGCGTGATCGCCGGTGCCCAGCCGGGCAGCGCCTCGCCGCCGCGCCAGACGCGCATCACCTCGCGAGGGCGATATGGGCGGGCACCCCATTCAATGGCGAGTGGCTTGCCGGCGATGGCCTCGAACACGCCGACCAGCCCCTTCAGCGAGATCACCCGCCCGCTGGGCACGGCAAAGCTCTCGCTGGTGCCGGGGGCGGACCCAAGGCACCGCTCCGCCGCCCGCAGGAAAGCGCGGGCAACGTCCTCGACATGGGCGATATCCAGCTGCTGTTCTCCCGGGCTCATTTGCAGCGCGCCACCCTCGCGGGCCATTTTCGCCAGCAGGGAGATCAGCTTGCCGCGATTGTCATGCGGGCCGTAGGTGTCGGACAGTTTGAGCGTGATGGCGCGCAGGCCCTTTGCGTCGACATAATAGGCCAGAATCGCCTCGAAGGCCTGCTTGGTGGCGGCATAGAGGTTGACCGGGTGGAAGCTATCCCCGGCGCTGTCGTAATGCTGCCAGAAGGTGCCGGTGTTGACGAAGGCCGACACGCCGACCGCCGACATTGCCTCCAGCAAATTGGTGCCAAAGCGGAGGTTGGCGTCGATCAGCGCATCGACCTGGGCGGCGGCATGGTCGGAGAGGAACAGAGAGGCGAGGTGGAAGACGACTTCGGCCCGGGCTTCGCGCAGAATGTCCGCCAGTTCCGCCACGCCGCCCGCGCCTTCGCCCGAGGGCCAGGGCACGACCACCACCGCCGGGCCCAGCGCGCGCAAATCGGCCGTATCCGAACCCGGCCGCACCAGCGCGGTGATCTGCCAGCCCTCGGCCAACAGCAGACGGCACAGATGATAGCCCACGAAGCCGGTAGCGCCGGTGACGAGGGCATTTCGCCCGCCCTGTCCCGGAGCGTTCACGCCGCCGGATGCTCGGCGTCGAACACAAAGGGGCTGGCGAAATCGGCCATGGCGGCAAAGCCAGCGTCGCGCGGCGAGAGCAGTGGCGCACCGCCTCCCGCCAAATTGGCCAGCGGCCAGTCGATGCCGGCGCTATCCCAACGGATGCCGGTGTCGTGGGCGGGCGCGTAGACCGAGGTGACGTTATAGACCATCAGCGCCTCATCGCTGAGCGTGAGGAAGCCATGGGCGAGGCCAGTGGGCAGATAGAGCATGTTCCCCGCATCGCCGCTGAGCCGTAGCGTCACATGCCGGCCGTGGCTGGGTGAGCCGACACGCAAATCCACCGCCGCATCCAGCACCTCGCCCGCCGGGCAATAGACCAGCTTGGCATGGGCGTGAGGCGGCGTCTGGAAATGCAGGCCGCGCAGCACGTTCTTGCGCGACAGGGAGTAGAACTGTTCGGCCCAATCCACCGCCAGGCCAAGGCCGGCGAAGGTATCGCGATGGAAGGTCTTGACGAAAGACCCGCGCGCATCGGCCGCCACGCGAGGGCGCAGCTCATAGCAGCCGGCGATGGCGGTATCGATGCGCTCCAGGATCATTTGCCGGCCAGTGCCTCGGTGATGCAGCCGGCGGCGAAGTCCAGCATGTCCGGGGTCAGCGCGGGCTGCACGCCGATCCAGAAGGTGTTGTTCATCACCACATCGGAATTGGTCAGTTCGCCCGAGACGCGATAGGCGCGGCCCAGCATATAGGGCTGGCGGGTGAGGTTGCCGGCAAACAGCAGGCGGGTGCCGACCTTGGCCTTGTCCAGCCGCTGCTGCAGATCGAGCCGGCTGATCGGCGCGTTGTCGCGCAGGGTGATGGGAAAGCCGAACCACGAGGGATCGGAATGCTCGGTTGCATGGGGCAGGATCAGGTGCTCCTGCGCCTCGGCCAGCGCCTTGGTCAGGTGCTTGAAGTTCTTCTTGCGCGCCGAGATGAAGTGTTTGGCCTTGTCGAGCTGCGCCAGACCGCAGGCGGCCTGCATGTCGGTGATCTTCAGATTGTAGCCGAGGTGGCTGTAGACATATTTGTGGTCGTAGCCATGCGGTAGATCGCC
>CAIXXP010000140.1 GCA_903923465.1 uncultured Sphingomonadales bacterium
GATCTACCCCCTGTCCTACACCCCAATCCCCTGCCATCATCCGGACGGCTCTTTGCATCGTCCAAACCCCACCCCCACTCCCGCGCGCACCCCGCGCGGGCAGGCAAAGCTTATTGGCGCAAGGAAACATGGTGCGCCCCGGATGTATTTTATCAACTAACTCCACCAAGACCATTGAAAACAAATGAAACCCGCCAGAGTTACTTCACCCATTCCAGCCCGATTTCCTCATAAATCTCGCGCGCATCGGCCCATTTCTCGTCCACCTTCACGTGCAAGAACAGATGCACCGGCACCCCCAGAATGCCCGCCAACTCCTTGCGCGAGGCCTCGCCAATCGCCTTGATCCGCGCGCCATGCTTGCCCAGCACGATCGGCTTCTGGCTGTCGCGGGCAATCACGATCTGCTGATGGATCTCCACCGAGCCATCCTTGCGCACCGTATAGCTCTCGGGCCGCACGGTGCTGTCATAGGGCAGCTCCTCATGCAGTTGGCGATACAGTTGCTCCCGCGTAATCTCCGCCGCCAGCAACCGCTCCGAGGCATCCGACACCTGATCCTCGGGAAAGTGCCAGGCGCTCAGCGGCATCAGGCTGGCCAGATGCGCCTTCAACTCCGGCACGCCATCCCCCGTGCCCGCCGACACAAAATACACCTCGGCAAAATCCACCGCGCCGGTCAATTCCTGCGCCAGCACCAGCAAAGGCTCCTTGGCGCACAGATCCACCTTGTTCAGCACCAGCAGCTTGCGCTCTTTCCGCTGCTTCAGCGTCTCCAGAATCGGTTCCAGATAGTCGCGCCGCTTCTTGGCGGCATCCACCACCAGCAGAAGGGCGTCGGCCTCCACCGCGCCCTCCCAGGCGGCGGCCACCATCGCCCGGTCCAGCCGGCGACGCGGCGCGAAAATCCCTGGCGTGTCGGCCAGAATGATCTGGGCATTGGCCTTGTCGGTCTGCTCCAGCGCGATGCCCATCAGCCGCGCCCGCGTCGTCTGCGCCTTGGCCGAGACGATGGCGACCTTCTGGCCGACCAGCGCGTTCACCAGCGTGCTCTTGCCCGCATTGGGCGCACCCAGCACGGCGACGACACCGCACCGATCAGGAATGGGGTTGGTCATAGGAGTTATCCGTGAAGCTTGAGGAAATGTTCGGCGGCGGCGGTCTCCGCCTCCTGCTTGGACGAGCCGGTGGCTTCCGCCTCGCCCACGCCCTTGATCGACACGCAGACGGTAAAGCGCGCGGCATGGTCTGGCCCCTCGCGGGAAACGAGGCGGTATTCGGGCACTTTGCGGCGGTGGCCGGCGGCCCATTCCTGCAGGGCCGATTTGGGATGCTTCGAGGTGCCCGCCTGCCCGGTGACGGCGCCGGCCCACAGGTGCCGGACCATGGCGCGGGTGGCCTCGAAGCCGCGGGTGACGAAGTTGGCGCCGATCAGCGCCTCCATCACGTCGCCCAGAATATTGTCGCTGTCGGCCCCACCATCGTCGCGGGCCTGCTTGCCAAGGCGGATATGGACCCCAAGGCCCACCTCGCGGGCTATCTGCGCGCACATCTGGCGCGAGACCAGTACGTTCAGCCGCTGCGAGAATCGCCCTTCGGCATCGGCCTCGGTTTCATAC
>CAIXXP010000141.1 GCA_903923465.1 uncultured Sphingomonadales bacterium
CGGCTGCCGCGTGCTGCTGGTCGGCTATGAAAGCGGCAACCAGAAAATCCTGCACAACATCAAGAAGGGCCTGCGCACCGATGTGGCGCGCCAGTTCACCAAGGACGCGCATTCGCTCGGCCTGACAATCCACGGCACCTTCATCCTCGGCCTGCCCGGCGAAACGCTGGAGACGATCGAGGAGACGATCAACTACGCCAAGGAAATCAACCCGCACACCATTCAGGTGAGCCTGGCCGCCCCCTACCCCGGCACCTTCCTCTACAAGCAGGCGACGGAAAACGGCTGGTTCGACAACAGCAACAGCCTGCTGGACGACGACGGCAACCAGATCGCCCAGCTCTCCTATCCGCATCTGCCGGCATCGGTCATCTTCGACAAGGTCGAGGAATTCTATCGCCGCTACTACTTCCGCCCCAGCAAGATCGCCGAGATCGTGGGCGAGATGCTGCGCGACTGGGACATGATGAAGCGCCGCCTGCGCGAGGGCGTGGAGTTCTTCGACTTCCTGCGCCGCCGGAAAGAGGTGGCCTGAGGCATGGCCGAGGCGGCCGCCGGCCTGTCCGGAATGACGGTCAACGCGCGGTTGGCCGCGCGCAACCGGCAGCCGGACTGGCGGACCGTCGCCGCCGCGCGCGACCGTGCGGCCATGCTCCGGCTGCTGCAGCGTGTCGCCGTGCCCAACGCGCAGAGCGTGGTCGACACCATTCTGGCCGATCCCACGCAATATGGCCTGTGATCCGGCATGCGCCGCGCCCTCATTGTCACCGCGGATGATTTCGGCGCCGCGATCTGCGTGAACGAGGCGGTGGAGATTGCCCACACGCAGGGCATCCTCACCGCCGCCAGCCTCATGGTCGCGGGCGAGGCGGCGGCGGATGCGGTTGACCGCGCGCGCCGCCTGCCGGGGTTGGGCGTGGGCCTGCATGTGGTGCTGGCCGATGGCACGCCGATGCTGCCGGCGGCGCAAGTTCCCGCGCTGGTGGGCCCCGACGGTCGCTTTGCCGGCATGATCCGCACCGCCTTCGTCATCGCCCTGTGGCCCCCCGCCCGGCGCCAGATGCGCGCCGAGGTTGCCGCGCAATTCGCTGCCTTTGCCGCCACCGGATTGCCGCTGGATCATGTGAATTCACACAAGCATTTCCACCTGCATCCGCTGGTCGCCTCCGCCATCATGGACGCCGGCCGCGCGCATGGGCTGCGCGCCATGCGCGTGCCGGTGGAGCCGGGCGCTGCCGGGCTTGGGCCTGCGCTGATGCGCTGGTGGGCGGGGCGGCTGGGGCACCGGTTGCGGCGCGCGGGTCTTGCCACCAATGACCGGGTCGCCGGCCTTGCCGCCACCGGCCAGTTCGACACCGCCCGCATGACGCAGGCCATCGCCACCCTGCGCGACGGCGTGACGGAACTGTATTGCCACCCGGCCACCGCCGACAGCTACCCCGGTTCGGCCCCGGGCTATGCCTATCGCGCCGAACTGGCGGCACTCACCGCCCCTGAGGCGCGGGCCGCCGTGGCCGAAAGCGCGGCGCGGCACGGCGATTTTCGCAAGGCCCTGAATCCGCCACAATCTATCGCGAAAGAACGCGCGTCTTCCCGCCGCGCGTGAGTGCCATGTTCGCCAGCCAGATCGCCTGTTTCAGCCTCGCCATCGCCCCGGTGGATTCCCCACCGAGCGCGCCGGTTCAGGCCTTCGCCCCCGCGAACCGGGCCTGTCCGGGCGTCGGCGCACGGGGCGTCTTCGCGCTGGCCGGCGCGGCCCCGCTCGGCACCCTGCGCTATGCCCCGGCCGTGGCGGCACAAATGGCACCTTCCGCAGAACCCGCGCCCGTCGCCCCCGGCCCAATCGCCCCGGCGTCCGCAGCCGCCGGCGCCCCTGCCCCCGCGAGCCCCTCCGCCGCCGCCCTCGACGCGGAATTCGCGCCGCCCGCGGCCCCCCGCGATCCGCTGGAGCACCTGAACCGCATCAGCTACGCCATCTCGCAGCCGATTGACCGCTTCATCCTGCGCCCGGCCGCCATGGTTTACAAAAAGGTCGTGCCGCAATTCCTGCGCGATGGCGCCCGCAACTTCCTGGCCAATCTGTTCACGCCGGTCATCTTCGTGAACGACGTGCTGCAATTGCGCCCCAAGCGCGTGCTGCACACCACCACCCGCTTTTTGCTGAATGCCACGCTGGGCATCGGCGGCGTCTTCGATGTGGCCAAGCGCCATCCCTTCGGCATCAAGGCCCACCCCAACGGCTTTGCCGATACGCTCGGCTATTACGGCGTGCCGGCCGGGCCCTATATCTATCTGCCGGTCATCGGGCCGGGCTCGCCGCGCGACGCCGCGGGCTATCTGGCCGACTGGTTTTCCCAGCCGCGCCTGCTGAACCGCCTGCTCAACCCCGACAAGGACAAACCGCTGATCCGCAGCAAGCTGGTGGTTGGCCAAAAGAGCGCGGTGTCGATGATCGTGGGTGGCCTGGACCAGCGGGCGCAGAACGATGATGCGCTGAAGGCGATCAAGGCGCAGTCGGTCGATCCCTATGCGAGCCTGCGCTCGTCCTTCGTGCAGTCCCGCGAGGGCGAGATCGCCGCGCTGCGGGCCCCAGACGGCACGGCCCCGGCCAACGCCGCGCTCGACGATCCGCTGCGCGACCCCGCCGAAACGCCGCCACCCGGCCCGCATCTGGGCGCACCCGGCCCCCGCTGAGCCCGCGAACTAGGCGCGGCCAGCCCGTCGTCGCGCGCGATATTCCAGCCAGGGCCAGGCCAGCAGCGCCGTGCCAAAGGCGACGTCGCGCAGGCGCAGCACCAGCGAAAGCGCCAGCGCCGGCGCCGCCGGCACGCCCAGCGCCGCCCCGGCCAGCACGGCCCCGGCCTCCTGCATCACCAGCCCGCCCGGCACGAAAAACAGGATCATCCGCGCCGAGGTCGCCGCGCTTTCGATGGCCAGCGCGCCGAACAGCGACAGGTGCAGGCCAAACACGCGGCTCGCCAGCCACACCTGCACGCCGCTGAGGCCCCAGGCGAAGAAGTGCAGCACAATCGCCAGCGGCAACCCGGCGCGCTGGCGCCGCATCTCGCGCCGCATCAGCATCGCCTCCGCCCGCAGGCGCCGCGCCAGCGGGTGGCTGTGCCCATGCCGGCGCCACCAGACCCGCGCGAACACGATCCCCACCACCAGCATCGCCGCCAACAGTCCCCACACCAGCAAGGGAGCGCCGGCGGCAAATGTCGGCATCCCAGACGATTTCTCGCCCGATCGCGCCCAGAACCGCGCCAGTACCCAGAAGGCCAGACCCATATAGGGCAGCTCGGCCAGAACCTCGGCGGCAATGTCCAGCGCCCGCAGCGAAACCGCGGCCCGCGGGCGGCCCCCGGCCAGCACCAGCACCCGCGCGCCCACCGCCTCGCCCAGCCCCGGCGGAAAGATCAGCAGATTATGCGCGGCATCACGCACCAGCCGCGCGACAAAGCTGGTGCGGAACGGCACCCCCATTTTCAGCGCCTGCTGCGCCCCCGTGCACAGCAGAATCGCCAGCAGCTGCACCGGCAGCACCACCAGCACCGCGCGGGGGTCGATGCGCTGGATCGCCTCGGCCAGCAGCGCGCGCAAACCACCATTCACCGCCACCCCGCCCGCCAGCGCCAGCAGAATCGCCAGGGGCAGGCCGATGCTGGCCAGCCGGTTGGTCTTGCCCGCAGGCCTTGGGTCGGGGGCCGGTTCGCCATGGAGTATCATGTCCCGCGCTGTAGGGGGCAAGCGCGGGGGCTGGCAAGTGAGGATGGGCGGCAGCGGGCCACGCGTCGCCGGCGGTGCCCGAGGCGCCGCCAAACCCGCGCCGCGCCCGCATAGCCTATTGTGGGAGATCGCGTTTTCGGCCAGAGCCGGCGCCGATGCTGTCCCTCAGGCTCAGACAGGCGATTCTGCTCGCCGCGCGCCATCCGCTGGCCACACTGGCGCTCGCGCTGGCGCTGGTGGCGGCCGCGCTGGTCTATGCCGCCGGCGCGTTCGACATGTCGACCGACACTGGCGCGCTGATCTCCGCGAAAACCGCCTGGCGGCTCGACGAATCCGCGGTGGAAGACCGCTTTCCCCAGCAGAAGGACGCGATCCTGATGGTGGTGGATGGCGCCACGCCCGAGCTGGCCGAGGATGCCGCCGCCCGCCTCACCGCCGCGCTCTCCGCCGACACCGGCCATTTCGTGCTGGTGCGGCGGCCCGATGGCGGGCCCTTCTTCGCGCGCGAAGGGCTGCTGTTCGCCTCGCTGGCCACGGTGAAGGATACGACCCAGCAGCTGATCGATGCCCAGCCGCTGCTCGGGCCGCTGGCGAGCGACCCATCCCTGCGCGGCATCGCCCGCGCGCTGGACACCGCCGCCGGCGGCGCCGCCTCCGGCCATGCCGATCAGGCCGCGATCGATCGGCTGGCTACACCCTTCGCCGCCCTGTCGGGCGCGATTGACGGCTCGCTGGCCGGGCATGGCGGTTATTTTTCGTGGCAGCGCCTGTTTTCCGGCGGCGGCGCCAATGGTACGGGGGGCAACCAGCTTGCCGCGCCCACCCGCCGGGTGATCCTCGCCCAGCCGCGCCTGCGGTTCGGCGATCTGCAACCGGGTGAGGCGGCGGCCGGGGCCCTGCGTGCGCAAGCGGCCACTCTGGGGCTGGATGCGGCGCATGGCGTGCATATCGGCATGACCGGCGAAGTGCCGCTGGCCGACGAGGAGTTTGGCTCCATCCGCGACAATATCGGCTTTGTCGGCGCGCTGATGGGGGCGGCGATGTTGCTCACCCTGTTTCTGGCCACCACGTCGCTGCGGGAAGTGCTGGCGATTGTCATCACCATCGTCGCTGGCCTTGCCATCACCACCGCGCTGGGGCTGGCGGCGGTGCACCGGCTGAATTTGATCTCGGTGGCCTTCATCCCGCTGTTCGTCGGGCTGGGGGTGGATTTCGGCATTCAGGTGACGGTGCGCTTCAACGCCGAGCGCCATGCCGGGGCCGAGCCGATGGAGGCCCTCACCCGCATGGCCGCCGCCATTGGCGCGCCGCTGTTGACGGCCGCTGCCGCCATCTTCCTCGCGCTGGGGGCGTTTCTGCCCACGGCCTATGTCGGCATTGCCGAGCTGGGGGTGATCGCGGGCGTTGGCATGATCATCGCCTTTGCGCTCAACATCACCCTGCTGCCGGCGCTGCTGATGCTGCTGCACCCGCATCAGCCCAAGCATGATGTGGGCTGGCATGGCGCCGCGCCGATTGACCGCTGGCTGGAGGGGAACCGCCGCCGCATCCTCTTCGCTTTCGTGGCAGCGATGGCGGTGTCGATCGCCATCCTGCCGTGGGTGCGCTTCGACTTCAACCCGATGCACCTGCGCGACCCCAACGGCCCGGCCATGCGCACGCTGGCCGATCTGATGCGCGACCCCGACCGCACGCCGAACACCATCTCGGTGCTCGCGCCCAATGCCGACGAGGCAACGGCGCTGGCCGCGCGCCTCTCCCGCCTGCCCGAAGTGGCCCAGGCGGTCAGCGTCGACAGTTTCGTGCCCGCCGAGCAGGCCACCAAGCTGGCGCTGATCGAGGATGCCTCGCTGCTGCTCGACCCGACGATCAACCCCTTCGACCTGCCGCCCGCCACGGACGACGCCTCCACCCGCGCCGCGCTGGACAAGGCCGCCGCCTCGCTGCGGGCGCTTTCGCTCGCGCACCCGGGCGCCACCGGAACGGCCGCCGCCGCGCTGGCCGCCAGCTTCACCCACCTGGCCGCCGCCAGCCCGCAGGCCCGCGCCAGCACCGAGGCGATGCTGGTGAAGCCGCTGGGCATCTGCCTCGACGCCATCCGCGCCAGCCTGCAGGCTGGCGAAGTGACCCGCGCCACCCTGCCGGAGGATCTGCGCGCGGACTGGGTGGCAAAGGATGGCCAGGCGCTGGTCGTCGTCACCCCCGCCGGAGACAGCGCCGACAACGCCGTGCTGCGCCGCTTCACCGCCGCCGTGCGCGGCCAGGCACCGCACGCGACCGGCCTGCCGGTGGCCACGCAAGAGGCCGCGCGCACCGTTGCCGGCGCCTTTGTGCAGGCGGGCGTGCTGGCACTCGCGCTGGTCAGCCTGCTGCTCTATTTCGTGCTGCGCTCGGCGCGCGAGGTGGCCTTCACCCTGGCGCCGGTGGTGCTGTCGGGCTTCCTCACCCTGGGCAGTTGCGTGGTCATCGGCCTGCCGCTGAACTTTGCCAATATCATCGCCTTCCCGCTGCTGTTTGGCGTGGGCGTGGCGTTCCACATCTATTTCGTCATGGCCTGGCGCCGGGGCGTGAGCAATCTGCTGGAGACCAGCCTGGCCCGCGCGGTGGTGTTCAGCGCCCTGGCCACCGGCAGCGCTTTTGGCGCGCTGTGGTTCAGCCACCACCCCGGCACCGCCAGCATGGGGCTGATCCTGATGATCTCGCTGATCTGGACGCTGATCTGCGCGCTGATCTTCGAGCCGGCGCTGCTCGGCCCGGTGCCGGCGGGCGCCCCGGGCGCGGAGCCCGGCGACATGGCCTGACGGCCCACACCCGCCGCGCGCCGTTCAGCGTGGGTTAGGGTCAGAAGCGCTAATTCCCCCTTCCCGAAGCCGTGACATTGCTGCGACAATTTCGCCACCGGTTGAGCAATTGCCAAGGTCCGGCGTTAGTGACACATACGCCCTGCCCCCATCGGAGCCCGCGCCAAAGCCTGGCGGCAGGGCCAGCACGGAGATTGTTTTCGCATGCTCAGCGACGATTATTCCCAAGCCAGGGGCACATTGCGCCACAGCCCGCAGGCCCGGAACGTCTCCCTTCGCGCCATGGCTGGCACGGGAATATGCGCGCTGGCCATGCTGGCCCTCGCCCCGCAAGCCGCCATCGCCGCCCCCCCCAAGGAGGTGGTGCCGCTGCCATCCTCGCCCGATCTGGGCAAGGCGGAGGGCCGCTGCCACGGGGGCGAAGGCGGCTCTTCCCTGATGGTCAGCGTTGTGGGGCTGAAGGATCGCGTCGGCCATCTGAAGCTGGAGGTCTACCCCTCCAACGATGCCGACTGGCTGCAGGATGACAATATCCTGCTCTACCATGGCAAGACCTTCCGCCGGGTGGAGGAACCGGTTCCCCAAAGCGGCACGCCGGAAATGTGCATCCGCGTGCCCGGCCCCGGCGCCTACAGCGTGATGCTGCTGCACGATCGCAACAGCGACCACAAGTTCCAGTTCTCGCAGGATGGCGTCGGCTTTGGCGGCAA